>JBAXWW010000056.1:0-9425 GCA_037128215.1 bacterium
TGTTATTAGGGTAAGAGGTGCTACTCCTGTCTGCGGTATATGTTGAATAGCCAGATTTAATTCCAAAAATTAATGCTGTTTCTGGAAAAAAATAATATTTTCCACCAATAGAGATATATTTTTTTCTATTATTAAAGTTCTTTATTGAGACTAGCTCATAGTTTTTACTTTCTGCCTCAAAACCAGAAGAAAACCCCCAAGAACTCATTAACCCTCTATAATCCATGTTTAATTTTAGAAATGGAGAGCTCCACTGATACCTTGATTCATCACTAAGACGAATGGGATCGCTGTTTTTTGTATAATCAGTATAAAACTGTATCTTCGTAGATTCAGTAGGTCGTGCTTCTAATTTTCCAGAAAGGTTCCAGGCTGTTGATGTTTGATTCTGGTTTTTACTATATTTATCATAACTAGCCCATCCACCAATTTTTAAAGTTATCTCATTAGTGTCATAAATCAAAAAAAGCTTAGGATCGACCTTAAAAAGATAATCAGAATTTTGAGATGTATCCATATATATAGGATTAGAGTCAAAGCCTCCAACAATTGAAACAGAATCATCAATCAGAAACTTTGCTTCTGAAGTATTGCAGAGCATAAAAAGAGAAAGCAGGAACAATAACATTATAAACCTCATCGGAATGGATACCTTGCAGCAGGATAATCTTCTGGTATATCAACGTCGACCCTTATCGGATCAATCTTGGTGTCAATACGATCATTTATCATTTCATTCTTTAAGTTTCTGTTCCTTGTTGATATCTGTAATTTGCACTCTTCTATTTTAAGTGTCCTATCAGTAAAAACCTTATTAAGGTTCCTTATCCTGTCCAGAGTTTGTATCATGCTTAATCTTACTTCATCATATTGTCTGTTCTTTATTTCTTCCAACACCCAATTATACACATACGCAACAGCTCTTAGAGACGACACCGATTGTCTTATGCACTGCTCTTGTTCTAACAATCCATATTTTATGGTAAGGTCTAAATCTTTCTCAGTCTTATTAAGTACAATCTTATTCCTTAATATATTTTTTTCTTCTTTCGCCATTTCTTGGGAAACGATATCAATAAACACAGTATCATTTTTAATTTCTTCTACCTGATCTTGAGTAAGCTTCTTTAAAGTATTATTATTAGCTCCTTGTGAAAGAGAACAAATGATTGAAAAGATAATCAGCAACATATACACAACCTCAATTCTGAGCCGTAAAATTCATAGGATAACTAACTATAACTTCTCCACCTTTAGGACTAGGAAATTTTATTCGTTGAAAAACTCTTGAGATACAAGAAGTAAGGCCAGTATCCCTTGATGCTGGTCCAGTAAAACTAACACCATTTCTGTCTGTAAAACCACTACTCAATATTGTAAATCTTACTTTTAGCTCTCCTTTTAGACGAGGATTCCCTTGTAACGCCCTGTTATAACAATATTGAAAGGCTCCTATATGTTGAGCTAACGCTTTTGCTACTGCACTAGGATTTATAGAGCCAGTACCTTCTATATCTTTGCTACCAATTTCTCCTAATATATTACTAGCAGAAGTGCTTTGAGCACCAAAAGCAACCAAACCTAATCCTGTTGTTGCTTTAAGTGAACCAATCTCAATACCTGTAGCATCACCAGAACCTCTTTTCATTTTGGCTTCTTTTACAGATGTACCTGCATATAAACCTGAAACACCTTTTAAGGCTTTATCTAATTTATTATTAAATCCTTGTTCCTGAAACAAATTAGCCACATTACCACTTTTACCTTTAGAACCTATTATACCGATTATCCCAGAAGATCTTACCACTTCAGAGATCTCTCTTTTCTGGTCACTTCCTCCACCACTTCGTATCGTATCCTTGTTAGTGTTAAGAACTTTCCCTTCAGTTTTTTGTGTAGCTTTTGAATCTATCTTTTTTTCATTATCATCTTTTTCTGGTTTTTCTTCTTTCTGCTCTATCTTCTGTTCTACGATTGGTTCTTCCTTTTTAACAGGCAATGGATTATCCATTATCAACCTGGCAAATTTTTCTGGTATCCTGTCAAAATTAAGGTCTTTTGAAGGCTTAACATTACCAAAAGAGGAGATGAGGACAATATATCCAGTTGCCAGAGTCATAAATATCAAAAAAAACGAAAGATCAAAATAACCACCAAAAAGATCACCTCTAAATTCCTTAGGCAATGACTTTGGTATAGCTTCAGAAGAATATAGCTTAAATAATATTGCATTTTTTCCTATTGTCAGTAATCCCCTTGATTCATTAGAAAGAGGATATAATAGAAGATCGTCTTTTTGTATCACACTTGGATTCTTTACTAAATCTTTTACCTTTAATTCATTGGATCCCTCAAAAAGTTTGCCTTCTATCCCTTTATGAAGATTTAAATAATATTGATCGTCTATGTAGTAAAGTATTTTAAACATATCATCAAAATTTTCATCGTTTATTGTAATCGTATTATCAAGAGAAGTCCCGATAAAGACGTCCTTTGTGTCACTAACAACAACTTCGTTGATAAGTTTACCGTCGTGTAATAATCCTATTTTTACATTTTGTATTATAGTAGTCATTTTCACTTCTTTATCGCTATAAACTTAAAGTCGCCATACTCTGCTTGACCAGCTGTATACATAATCTGTCTTAATAGGAAAAAAGGGATGTCCTTGTCCATCTGCAGAAGAATTTTTCCTTCGGACTGAAGTTTCTTGTTAACCGACGATATATATTTATTCCTTTCTGAATATTTTAACAAAGCATCATAAAGTGGGATTATCCTAAAACCATTATGATCAACATAGCTTGGGTTAAGCACGCCATTTTTATGTGTTACAACAACAACACCATCAACCATAACATTGTATTTATCAACAACGATATTAAGAAGATCTATTGGTTTTTTTTCTGAATAACTTTTAGGAAAATCCATAAAACTGGATGTTTTTAATTCATAAGAGACAGAACTAAAGTTGATCAATAAGAATATTAAAAGCATTGTAAACATGTCTAACAACGCAGTTATATTAAGTTCAGCTAACTCAAAATTTCTTCTACCTAGTTTTTTCTTCATATAACACCGCCACCAATTACTACGTTGGGAAACATAACTTTTCTAGTCAATTCACCTCTGTTATTAGTAGCTAAATGTTCTCTTGATATGTCCATCGTCGTTACTATGTCATCAAATTTTGTACTCGCTTCCGGAATTATTATTACAGTCCACTCTTCTGGATATTTACTTTTTATTTCCAATAATCTATTTCCAAGCTCTGTATAATCGTAAGCACCGCCAGTGGTTCGTTTTATCAAAGTTCCTTGTCCTCCTTGATTTAACAAGCCACCTTGTCCGGCAATCACAAAACCAGCATCTGTTATTGCAACACTAAGCCCCAGTTTTTCCTGGTTTTCTCTTTTTGATTGTATTGCTGCTTCATCTGTAAAAACAGGAAGTGATGTATCTAAAACAACATACTCCAAAAAATTAACAGATAAAAGAAGAACTGGAATAACAGCAACTACAAAATCTAATAAAGGTGTTAGATTTAGATTTTTAAATTCTGATATTTTTTTATTGTTTCCATTTTTTATCGCCATAGGCTCTATTCTTCTGGTATCCTTGATACTTTGTTTCTAACTGTTCTATATTGTTCAGAAATACCATTTAGAACAGTAACAGAATATCTGTCTATATCGTCTATTATTTTAGAAGCTCTATTAGAAAGATAGCTATGCATAATAATCGCAGAAACGGCTATTATTAGACCAAAGGCTGTACAATTCATTGCCTCTGCAATACCTTTTGCTAACAATTGTTGTTTTTGTGATGGGTCAGCATAAGCTAAAGATCCAAACGATCTAATTAGTCCAGTAATTGTTCCAAGTAGTCCAAGCAAAGTAGAGACGTTCGCAAAAGTAGCAATGAAACTAAGACCATATTGTAGACGTGGAACAACTTTCAAAGAAGCTTCATCTAGGGCACCTTGAACATCCTCTATAGGTTTATTCACTTTCATTAAACCTGCTTTTACCACTTGTGGAAGAGCAGCATTGTCTCTTACCTGACAAACTTTTATAGCTCTGTCTACATTGTTTGAGTATATCAGCTTCAATATCTGTTTCATAAATGGTGTGCTATCTATTGAGTACACAAAGAATAATTTAATAAATCTATCGATAGAGATTGATAGAACAATAATCCCTACAGCACCAATAGCATACATAAATGGTCCACCTTTCTGAAAAGCTATGGCTACAAATTCAAAAAATCCGTTCATAATAATGTCTCCCTAAAATGGTTCTTTATATGTTATATCAATTATAGCACTCATATAATCGTATTCATCATAATTCTCATCAAAAATCAGATCAGATCTTTTAAGTATGTACATGGTTTGAGGCCTGTCTATCATACCTTGGATATCTAAGCCTTCTAAGTCTATAAATTGCTTCTTCGTAGATTGCTTCTTTGTCGCTTGTTTCTTGGCTGCAGTTTTGGCTTCTGCAATAGAAACACAAGAAAATAGAATTAATATTAGTATTATAATCTTTTTCATCTTTATTTTCCTGTTACTTTTTAGCTCTATTTATCTCTTCAATATACCTATAAACTCTATGCTTGTCGCTTATTTCTTTACCCTTTAATAATATAAACTTATTAAAAAAAGATAAAGCCTGTGTGTTATCTCCCCTATGGTCGCTTAAGAATACCGCATAATTAAAATAGAGTTCTGCAAACGATGGATCATAGCTCATTGCCTTCTTATAGTTTTGCTCTGCTTCATCAAAAAGCTTAACTCTTGTGTATGCTATAGCTGTGTTGACCAGTGCCTGAACCATTCTAGGATTAAATTTTAATGCCATATTAAATTCTTTTAAAGAACCCTCATAATCACCAACAGAAAGATAATATTCACCTAGATTGTTTCTAACGTCTGGATTATTAGGGGAGTTCTCTACAGCACTCATAAAATAACCTAAAGAACTTCCTTTTTCGTCTAACTTGCTAGTGATTATACCAATATTAGTATAGATATCACCACCGACATAATCTTGCTCTATCGCTTTTTGGTAGATAAACCTAGCCATTTCATAATTATGGTTCAAATAATAAATATTTCCCAAGGTAACGTATGCTGGAGCAAATTTTGTGTTCTTTTTTATAATATTTTCAGCCATTTTTTTAGCTGAATCCAAGTTACCAGACTTTATATAAAGCACTGCCAAGCTATTCATTAGGATATCACTGTCTGGAAGCGTTTCATTAGCCATTTCTGCAACAGACATAGCATATTGAATATTACCTTGTACAAGATACAGCTTAGTCAACAGAGAATAAGCTTCTACAAAATTACTTCTATACATGATAGCTTTTTTAATAGCTTCTTCTGATCTTTGCATATCTTGTTTACAAAAGAAAAGACTCCCAATATTGAACCATGCATCAGCATTTGATTTATCTTTTAAAATAACTTCCTGGAAACCAGAAATAGCGTTGCTGTATTCTTTTTGATCTGTGAAGCCACTCTTCTCAAAAGCTACAGCATGTTCTAAAGCCACAGAATAGATATCTCTGGCTACTTTAGGTTGTGGTGCCTGTGTTTTAACGACTTCAACACCTTTGCTACAAGCAAATAAACTAGTTATAATTATTAATATATATATTTTCTTCATTTTCCCATAAACCCGTAAACCTTTATATCTATAGAAGGATAAAGGACTGGTATCTCCTCTTTACTTTCCTTATATTGTTCAGGTTTCAACTTAGTGAGACGACTTTTTGCTTTTCTTGTCCAGTCATTAAGTGTTTTCAATCTTGCAGATTCAGCAATGCTCTTTTCATAATATTCTATTGCACTATCCTCATATGGAAGAGCCTGTGTTTGTATCTGACTCTTGTATTCATTAATTAAGTCATCTGTGTTTAGCTGTTTTGGTACTGGTATTTCATATAAAAAATCTGCAAAATTCTGAAAATCCAGTCCAATCATATAAAGAGATGCAACGGACCACTCTGGAGAACCTAAATTTATTATTTTTAAGTATTGATCAGACAATTTTTGCAACAGATGTTGCTTCACCTCATAAGCTGTTTTCATCTCTTTTACAGAGGTAGTTTTTACTTTAATAGAATGATACTTGCTAGATAGTTCAGACACCATTTTAAACCTAGCTTCTGCATTATAATTAACCGTCTGAGCATTAGCAGAAGGACTACCAGAAGCGTTAAATCTTTTTACTACACTGTTATATTCCACATAGGCATAATTTTTCTTTCTCAATATCTCATATATCCTAGCCCTGCTTATGTGGGACATAATAACACCATCTAGGTCTGCCTTGTTTTCTTTTATATACCTGTCATATGCATTAAGAGCCTTAAGATATTTGCCTGCTTTTTCATACAAAGAAGCTGACAAAGTAAGAGAAGATGCTCTTTCCTTTTTATTTTTAGACAAGGCACCATAAGCCATATAGTGCTCCGCAGCCTTATCATACTGATTAAATGCCCTGCTTATCCTGGCTGCATTATAGTTTGCATCAGAGGCAAAAGCAGTCTTCCAATATTTTTTTGTTATATTATTATAAAATAACACAGCATGATAGAAATCCAGTTGTTGCTCATAATTAACAGCCAATCTAAACAACGCACTAACGGTATTTTTACTACCTGGATATCTTGCTAACATTGATTTATAAGATTTTATAGCCCCAGAGGAATTGCCTCTTTTCTCATATATTAAACCAGCATTATAAAGAGCTGCATCTGAATATTCAGATTTTGGATATTGTTTAGCAAGCCTAACATATTCATTTGCTGCTTCATCAAAACGTCCTTCCTCATCCATAGCCTTTGCACTTTTAAAGACGGAACCTGTTAAAAGACTATTTATCTCTTTTTCATCTCTATTAATGTTCTTATCCATTCCACCAGAAGCCAGAAGTTTTTTACTCCACTCCTCTATTTTTGTATAATTATTCTCGTAGGTATACATCGCTATCATGTTCCTTACTGAGTCCACGGCAACTTTTTCTTTAGGGAATCTACCTATTATTTCGTTATAGACACCCCTAGCCTCATCAAACATGTTGTTTCTAAAATATAGTTCCGCTTTTACATATAAGACCTGAGGAATCCTTTTTCCGTTCGGATTGTCAGTTTCATATTCCTTACAAGCTGTTGCGGCAACACCTTCGTTGTAGCTCAAGGATCCTACTGGCATAAGCTTACCGTTCTCATCTAACATAGGAATTATCTCTTTAGTTAGGTATTTTCTTGGAAATTGTTTCTTTAATTTATTTTGCCATGATGTCACAAGTGAAAAACCACTTTCTTCTCTAATCTTTTCATCTTCAGTATGTTTTTCTACCACAGAAAATTCTTGTATTGCTCCATCATAATCTTTTAGGTTAAAAAGGACTTTTGCATAATTTAGCCTCGCACCAAGTACAAGGCCATCCATCGGATATTTTTTAAGAAAATTATAATACAATTGTGCGGCAGTAATGTATTCCTTTCTATCGTTCTTATCCTCTCCTCTTTCTTGGTGATAAAAAGCAGCAGCTATTAGCTGTCTCTTTATTATCTGCTCAGCTGTAAATATAGCTTTTGTATTATCTTTATTTTTTTCTCTCCATACAGAGCCATCCTCTAGTAGCTTTATCATTTTGTCTCTTTCTGTGTTAAGTAATTTAAGGTTCTGTTCCGGTTTAATACTATTTATTATTTTTTCATGAATAACAGGTGTATCTGGGTTATAGGGATAATGTTCAAACAAAAAAGCAATTGAAGTTAAGGCCTCTTTTAGACGATCAGATGAAGCATATAATTCGCATATTTTGGATAAAATTTCATATTCATAAGTTCTACCACCAATTTTTCTAAAGAAATCATAGGCGCCTTTTATTCCCTTTGGTGATTCAGCATAACCTATAGCTATATAATTCTTGGCCTCATTTATTGTCGAACTTACATAATCGGAACCAAATTTTTTATCATTATAATCTATTAGCGATACAAAGAAGCTAGAGGCCTCGTCTATTCTTTTTTTATGATAATAAGTCCAGGCAAGTTTATATATAACGTTCTCATAATAAGGAGAATCTGGGTGCTCTAATACCTGAGAATAATAGTAGACCGCTTTTGATAGATCATCAGAATCAAAATAATGTTCTCCTAGCCTGGTATATACCTCTGATAGTTTGTCACTTTTAGGATATTCCGATATTAAGGCTTGATAGGCCGCAATTCCCTTTTCTATATTACCTTGCTCAAAATATGTATATCCAAGAAGATACAGCGATTCATCTCTGTATTTATAATTTGGATAATTATTTACCAGCATATTTAAGACCCTGATAGCATCAGAATAATCTGTAGATGGCTCAGGAGGAAGAGATTGAGTTTCTCCTCTAAGAAATTTTTGATATTCTTTCTCGTAGTTCTCTGTGTCTTTTATTATTCGTTGGGCTGTTTCTTCGTAATATAATTTAGATAGACGGTATAGAGCATCAGGTACAAACGAACTGTTTGGGTATTTTTGTATATAATCTTCAAATGATTTTTTGCTTAATTCACTATTGGATTGTTCTAATATCTCAATATTTTCTACTTTACCTTCGTATTTTTCATCAGACTCCATTTTCTTTAATTCTTCTTTATTAGAGATTATGCTATTTATCTCATTTATGAATTCTTTTGCTCCCTTATAGAAATCAACCTTAGACGCTCTGTTATCTTCTGCACAGAAGCCAAGGTTCATTGTATAAATAAGAATTAAAAGTATCATATTTATTCTAATATCTTCCTGTATTTATTTTCTATTTTTTGTAAATTTTGCTGTTTCTTCTCTTGGACATTTCTTATGCTCTTTGTCTGGTCCTCTTTTGTTCTCCATACAATATCTATCTCACCAAGCTGAGCCTTTAGACCTAGCTCATCTAAGCGTGAGTTGATCCTTTTTATCAAAAAGCTTACATATTCATTCATCTGATTCCGCATAACATTTTTAAGCTGAACCAATCGTTTCTCTTCATCTGATAGTCCTGCACCTTTTTTCTTTTCTATGGAAATAGTTCTTTGAAGCACCGAATAATAGAGGCTTATACTGCTCAAAAATTTTCTTTTTTCTTTCTCTGTCAACCAATCCCTAAAAGCTTGTGAATATTTATCATCACTTCCAAATAGAACAAACTCAGGGTTTATTACAAGAGATCGTGGTAATCCATCGCTATAAGGGTTAGACGTAACCAGCGTAAGATCTTCTGATAACTTAAACTTATTTAATCCATCGTTAAACTCTTTTTTTATCTTTTTATAGTATGCCATTACTTCATCAAAGACCTGTTTTGATTCATCGTATCTTTGTTGATCTATATAAAGGTAACCCTGAAGTGTTTTTAGCTTAATTAAATTAAGGTCGCTTA
>JBAXWW010000057.1:0-9095 GCA_037128215.1 bacterium
GGTGGATCAATAAAGACTAGATCAAAAGATTTTAGTTCTCTGGTTTTAACAAACTCGACGGAATCTTGTTTTATAATTGTTACTTTCTGGTCTAGCTTAAGGTTATGAACATTTTGTTTAGATAAAGCAACAGCATTGACCGAACTATCAACAAGTGTAGCAGTATCAGAGCCTCTACTTATAGCCTCAAAACTAACGATACCAGTTCCAGAAAACAATTCTAAAAATTTTGTATTATTTAAGTTTACATCCATAGAGTAAAGCACATTAAAAATAGCCTGACGTATTTTAGAGGATGTTGGACGTATCTCTTTTCCAGCAGGGCAAATTATATTTTTACCCTTAAGGTCTCCTGCTGTTATTATCATCGCAGTTCTCTCTTACTTACCGCAGCATTTTTTATATTTTTTGCCACTTCCACAAGGACAAGGGTCATTTCTTCCTGTTTTATCCTCATGTTTTTTTGTAGGTTCAGGTGTATTTTCACCCCTGCTTAGTACAAAATTTTTGTGAAAAGCTTCCTGTTGTTTTTTATATTGCTCCAATGCAGAGATCATGTCTGATTGAGCAGCTTCCTGCTTTCTTTGTTCTTCTGCTTCTGCATATTGTTGAGACACCTTTACTCTGAATATTTTTCCTAATGTTCCAAGTTTGATGTGATAATCTAAATCAACGAACATATTAAATGCTTCTTTTTTGTATTCAAGTAATGGGTTAACCTGAGCATAGCCTCTAAGTCCTATTCCCTCTTTTAGATAATCAAGGTTCTTTAAATGCTCCTTCCATAAAGTATCCAGTGTCTGCAAAAAGATAGTCCTGCACACATCAAGAAAGATGCCTTCAGGAAGTTCAACTATCCTCTGATCCAGAATATTTTTCACTTCATCAAAAAGGAAGTCAGATAAACTCTTCCCTGAACTTAAAAAGTCAGGTTTCTTTATCTTAAAATTAAATTCCTCATATATCTGGTTGTTCAGATCCTCGTAATCCCATTTGTCCTTGTCTTTTTCCACAGAGCTAACTGTGGTATTTATAGCTTCACATTCTTCTTTAACAAGATCAGTAAAGAAACCTTTTAAGTTATCTCCCATAAGCATACTTTTTCTCATGGAATAGATAACTTCTCTCTGTTGATTCATTACATCATCGTATTCTAACAAATGTTTTCTTATATCGAAGTTATGACCTTCTACTCTTTTTTGTGCATTCTCTATCGCTCTACTTACAAAACTGTGTTCAATCGGTTCATTCTCATCCATCTTAAGCGTATCCATAAGTTTAAGTATTCTTTCACTTCCAAAGATCCTCATTAGATCATCTTCAAGAGAAAGATAGAATCTGGTAGAACCATCATCTCCTTGACGTCCAGATCTTCCTCTAAGCTGATTATCTATACGACGAGATTCATGTCTCTCTGTTCCTATTACGTGAAGACCGCCAACAGCAGGGACACCTTCTCCAAGCTTAATATCAGTACCACGACCAGCCATGTTGGTAGAAATAGTTACTGCGCCATTTTGCCCTGCTAAAGAGATTATCTCAGCTTCTTTCTCATGATATTTTGCATTTAGTACGCTATGTTTTAAACCTTTTATCTTTAACATTTTTGATAATTTTTCTGATTTTTCTATAGAGATAGTACCAACCAATATTGGCTGTCCCTTGGCGTGTCTTGCAACTATATCATCCACAACAGCCTTGAATTTTGCTTTTTCATTCTTGTATACCTGATCAGGAAGATCTTTTCTTATCATCGGCATGTTCGTTGGAAGTACAACTACTTCTAATTTATATATTTTCGAAAACTCACCAGCTTCAGTGGCCGCAGTACCAGTCATACCTGCAAGCTTTTCATACATTCTAAAATAATTTTGGAATGTAATAGTTGCTAATGTTTGATTTTCACTTTCAACAGTTACTTTTTCCTTAGCTTCAAGAGCCTGATGTAATCCTTCAGAGAATCTTCTGCCAGGAAGCAAACGTCCTGTAAACTCATCTACTATAATTACCTTGTTCTCTTGTATAACGTAATCGACATCCCTCTTGAATAAAGTATGAGCTCTAAGTGCCTGAGTCACATAATGCAGCCATTCTATATTATGTGGATCATACAAGTTACCCACTTTTAATATCTTTTCTACCTTGTGCACACCATCTTCTGTAAGAGCAACTGACTTACTCTTTTCGTCTATAGTGTAATCCTTATCCCTTATCAGCGAAGGTATAAATGTATCTATTTGATAGTACTTACTTACGTCATCATCTGTAGGACCAGATATAATAAGAGGAGTTCTAGCTTCATCTATAAGAATAGAATCGACTTCGTCGACTATCGCATAATGTAATGGACGCTGCACCAGATCAGCAGCATCATACTTCATGTTGTCCCTCAGATAATCAAAACCAAATTCGTTATTGGTACCATAAGTTATATCTGCCTGATAAGAAGCTCTCCTATCTAAGTCGCTAACACCATGATGTATACAACCAACAGAAAGTCCCAAAAATCTATAGATCTGTCCCATCCATTGACTATCTCTTTTTGCAAGATAATCATTTACAGTAACAACATGTACACCTTTTCCGGTTATTGCATTCAAATATACAGGACATGTCGACGTAAGGGTTTTTCCTTCTCCTGTTCTCATCTCTGATATCTTACCCTGATGTAAAACCATTCCACCCATGACCTGAACATCAAAGTGTCTTTCTCCTAGTACACGCTTAGAAGCTTCCCTTACTACTGCAAAGGCCTCTGGCGCCATTGATTCAAGAGATTCTCCGGCGGCATACCTTTGTTGGAAATCAACTGTTTTAGCTTTAAGTTCATCATCAGACAAAGGACTGATTTTTGATTCCCATTCTTTGGTATTATTAACAAAACCCCAAAGTTGTTTTACTGTCCTGTCATTTTGTGTTCCGATAAGTTTACTAAGTATATATCTGAGCATAAGAGGTCTCCACTTTTTGATTTTCTAGACGTAAATATATGTTATATATCCATGAAGTCAAATAACAAAAACAAAAAAGGAGCCCTGCTTAGCAGGACCCCTTTTAAAATATTACAATAATAAAAATTAATTCTCTTTAGAAACAGTCTCCGTTTCTTCTTTCTTAGCATCTTCTCTTTGTATCCTAGCAGCCTTACCACTAAGCTTTCTTATATAAGAAAGGTTAGCTCTTCTTACTTTACCTTTATTTACAAGCTCTATTTTCTCTATCATAGGGCTGTATAGAGGATAAACTCTTTCAACGCCTACACCTTCAGATATTTTTCTAACTGTAAAAGTAGAAGAAATACCATCATTGTGTCTTTTTATACAGACACCCTGAAAGACCTGGATCCTTTGTTTTTCTACACCCTTAGCATCTGTTTCCTTGATTATGGAGTTAACCTTTATTGTATCTCCTGAGTTAAATGCAGGGATATTCTTTTTATCCACTAGTTGATCTGTTAAATTTCTTATTCTGTTCATTTTACAAAATACTCCTTAGTATTGCTATTTGGCCGTAATGATTTATATCAGAGGGTCTGGGATTGCAAGAGTTTTTTTGCCTTGGAGACCATCTCCTTAACATTGTTAACAGCTACAGCATGGTTTTCCATACCAAGCATTCTTGTTACTTCATTGAATCTGTTCTCTGTACTTAGGTCATCCACCTTAACATGAGTCCTACCGTTAGCCTCTTCTTTCCACACTTTTATATGTTTATCTGAGAATACAGCAATCTGAGGAAGATGAGTAATTACAATAAGTTGATGACGTTCTGATATTCTCTTTAGAAGCCCTCCAACCTTAAACCCTATATCTCCACCTATTCCTGCGTCAACTTCATCAAAAATCTGAAGACCATAGTCATAGACCTCATTCGTAGCCGCTTGAACAGCAAGCATAAGACGCGACATTTCTCCACCTGATGCTATTTTACCAATGGCCTTTAAAGGTTCCCCTGGGTTTGTAGATATAAGATAATCAACTCTATCCGTACCGCTTGGTGAAGGCTGGGAAGATGTAAAATTAACAAAAAAGCCCCCCTTGAACATACCAAGATCGCCAAGTATGGACTCTATTTTTTTTGAAAGTTTAGTGCTGTTCTCTTGCCTGTATTTTGATAGAGAACTGGATTTAAGATCATATTCGTTCTTTAAAGAAGCAAGATTCTTTTCTAGCTTGAAAAGTTCTTCTTCAACATTCTCAAGTTCAGCCAATTCTTTCTTCATGGCTTCACAATTTTCAAGTATAGACTCTAAATTTTCACTAGCGAATTTTTTCTTTAATCTTTTTATTTCAGACAGACGTTCTCTATTCTCTTCTACTTCCTGAGGATCAAATTCATAGGATGTGGACAAGAGATCAGCCTCTTTAGCTAGATCATCAAGCTTTATTATTGCATCATTAAGTGTTTCAAGTATTTTTTCCACTGCTGGCTCAAGATCCCTATATCTGGAAAGATCCATTACAAGTGAATTTAGTCGTGCAGAAGCTGAATCATCTCCATATGAAGAGACCTCTTTGGTATTGTATAGTGCTTTAAGTATGGAAACGGAATGATCAGCTCTAGAGACAGTTAGGATTAACTCCTCTTCTTCCCCTGATTTAAATTTGTGTTCTTCAACCTCGTTAATTTGATATTTCAAATAGTCAACTTTTTTTAGATAATCATTTTGAGAATTTTTTAATTCATTATATTTTTTTTCTAAATTTTTCCAATTCTCATATGTCTTTTTTACTTCTAAAACTCTATCACTGTTATTTAAGAACCTATCCAAAAGATCTAGTTGGAAAACAGGTTGAAACAAGCTCTGAGACTCATGTTGACTAAGTATGGAGACCAGTTTTCTTCCCAGGTCTTCAAGATAACCCTGAGGGACTACCACACCATTTATGTAAGCTCTTGATTTTCCATTACGCTGAATGAGTCTTCTTATAACAAGTTCATCGTCTACGTTTATATCACTTTCTTTAAGAAATGATTTTATGTCCTTAGAAATATCTGCTGTATCAAAAAGACCTTGCACTTCGCAACAATCTTCACCTTCTCTTATAACTTCAACAGAGGCCCTGCCCCCAGATAAAAGAGTCAACGCATCTATAAGCATCGACTTACCGGCACCAGTCTCTCCAGTAATAACATTAAATCCATTCCTAAAATCTATTTCCAATTCTTTGATTATAGCAAGGTTCTTAATTATTATCTTATTCAGCATTTCTAACCCCTTTTACCAAAAGAGAGTTTATTCCTAAGTATATTGAAGTAAGTAGCATCGTTAGGGCGTATCAACCTTAAGTTCCTGCAAAATTTTTTGATCTTTATTTTTTGATCTGTTTTTGCGTAAACACCTGTTTGTCCATCAAGAGTAATAAGGACTTCATCCTTAGGAACTCTGATCTGCACCTCTATAAGACCACTATCTGCTACAACTATGGGTCTATTAGTAAGAGTATGCGGAGAGACTGGAGTAATAACGAAAGCAGGTATGCAAGGATGCAATATAGGCCCACCAGCAGCTAAGGAATAAGCAGTAGAGCCTGTTGGAGTACTGATTATAACGCCATCAGCTTTTGTATTACTAACAAATTCACTATTATAATAGACGTCAAAATCAATCATCCTGGCAACATCCTTTCTGTTTATTACTACATCGTTTAGAACAGCATGTTGCTGTTTTGCATCACCAATAGAAACACCCAGCATGGATCTTTCTTCAATTATAAAGCCCTGTGCAAGACCTTTTTTTATAACTTCCTTCCATTCATTTACGCTGCTTTCTGTCAGAAAACCTAATGAACCTGTGTTAATACCAAGGATAGGAGGTAATTGTTTTTCCACAGGGATCATTGCCCCTAGATCTCTTACAGCTCCTAAAAATGTTCCGTCTCCACCTATTACTACCGTCAGTTCTACTCCATCGTACATATCAGACGGAGCATCAGCGTTAGCTATGTAAGTTTTTATCCCTTGTTTATTAAAGAAATCTCTTATATCTTTTGAAAGAGATTGCGCCTCATTATGATTTGCTTTTTGGAAAATGAGAACCTTATCCATAGGGCCATTGCTACCATAATTAAGAAAGGATAACAATAGTATGATAGTACAAATAGCAGGTGTAAGAAACAAGCAAGAACTTAATATAATTATCAATAGTGGAGCCACAAGTATCGGGTTTCCCCTTAGATTACCTGTACATAAAGAGGACACAAGCGAACAAGATGCAAAGGCCCTTATTAAACAGATACCCTCTAATATCTACAAAGTTTTAATAACATATATGGATTCTTCAAAAGAAATAATAGAGCTAGCGACGTATCTTGGTACAGACATGATACAACTACATGGGGAGATAAAGGTCTCTGAACTTGCAACAATAAAAGGTAAACATCCTCAAATTAAAATAATTAAAAGTTTAATAGTAAAACAGGACAATTTTAGTGAACTAAAAAAGACGATTGCTGAATTTGAAGATAATGTCGATTTTTTTATTACAGATACATTTGATCCTGACACAGGTGCAAGTGGCGCTACGGGAAAAACTCATGACTGGGAAATAAGTAAAAAAATAGTTAAGCTCTCAAAAAAACCCGTTATCATCGCAGGCGGTTTAACTCCTGATAATGTAGGGCAAGCAATAAAGATTATTAGACCTGCAGGAGTTGATGTACATACTGGAGTCGAGAACAGCCTTGGAGAGAAGGAACCTGCCCTAGTTAATAAATTTGTTATAGAAGCTAATAAAAATTTGTAACAGATATGCCTTTTATCTTTAAAAAATTATTTTCCTACCATTCTTTCCGCAATACTCGACAAAGTTTGGCGAGCCTCTTTTAATTGGTCTAGTTTTTCAAAAGCGACTGGCTTAACATCTATAGTCTTTTGGAACATAGGTATAGTAGAAAGAAGGTGGTCTATAAATTCTTTTTCATCTGGATTCAAAATATCAGGTCTATTAAGAGCCTCCGCTGCAATCTTTATCTTACTAGCATTCCTCTTAATATCTATTAGTAGAGAAAAACCTAATCTGAATATCTCTCTTAGTTTTACAAAATTTAAAAGATCCTCAAGGCTGACATTTGCATTTTCCTTTATAAGTTCCATACCAAGATTAAAGTAACTTTTACTTCTATCTATAACTTCCTTTATATGTTTTGAGTCTTCTGCTAAGACGTTATTTACAACTATAGAGGATGTTAACAAAGCACTTAACTCCACCTGAAGGTCTTGTAGGAGTTCATCGCTGAATTTAGATATTGAATCCCAATATGATCTTGGAACAACCGTAAAACTTGATATTATATAGTCTTGGCTAGGAGATGATTTTTTATTACCTGCTAACTCTGTTGTTTTTAAAATTTTCTTTAATAATTTTGAAGGGTCCTCAAAATAAAACAATTCTAATGCATCAATATATGTAGGAATACCCTCATCAGCGAGTCTACCATTCTTTATCCTGTAAGCCTCTTCTTCCTGTGCAGAATAGACAACTCTCATAATATCCATGCATATCTGTCTGCCTAGTTGCATTCCTTCGTCTAAATAAGCAATATTTATAATCTTGTTAGCGATCTCTTCAAGCTCATGCTCCGTCTTGCCGTCTTCTTGTAATTTTGAGAATATTACAAAGACCCTATCCTGGGTCAAGATCGGATCACCTTCATATATTTGATCAGCATCATACCATCTTACTTCAAGAACATTAGACATAAACAGAGACAACTCCTGTTTATCCAGCCTCTTTATTTCTATTATTGAAGCATCCAAGTCCATAGAAAGAATGACCTTAAGCCAGGTAGCAAAATTCATTGCACTAAATTTATCTTTTTCCCAGGAAGAAAGATCGATAAGGGCCAAAAACTTTTCATCAGATAATTTTTGAACCAACAGAGGAATATTCTCTGCATCTTCAACTAATAAAGAAGTGTGAAGATCCACTATAGATACCTGATCAAGCTGGTCTGTTGAGAGCAGACTTAATTCAACCCCACTGTGTACGTTAAGTTCTTTATCGATCATCTTATCCCTCCAAAAAACAGGGGATAGGTTCTAATCCCTATCCCCTGTGTAAAAATCAAATTAAATTTAAAATAGTCCTAGTTAACAAGTTCCTTGAATTCTTTTCCAGGTTTAAATTTAGGAACGTTAGTAGCAGGGATCTTAATTTCTGCGCCAGTTTGAGGATTTCTTCCTGTTCTAGCTTTTCTTTTTGTTTTTGTGAATGTACCAAAACCGATCAACTTAACTTCGTCATTCTTCTTAACGCAATCCTTTATCCATTTTGTAATGGAGTTAAGAGCATTCTCTACATCTGTCTTTGTTAAATTTGTGTCTTTGGAAACTCTCTCAATTAATTCTGCTTTGTTCATTTAAACCCCTCCTGAAATTTTTCGTGCCCCCTGAAAGGGCTCTTAACAGGAAAAAATGATACTCTAGGAACTCTCAAAGTCAACCCCCTTATAGCTTTTCGGGCGCACCCTTGCTAACATATTGATTTGACTAAGAAGTTTATTGCTGGTATCTAGTATAACATGTCAGACAGAATAAAAGAATTATCACTCGATATTATAAATAAAATAGCTGCTGGTGAAGTAGTAGAAAGACCTGCCTCTGTAATAAAAGAGCTTATAGAAAACTCTATCGACGCAGAAGCTTCAGATATATCAATAGAATTAGTAGATGCAGGTAAAAAACAAATAATAATAAAAGATAACGGTACAGGCATACATCCTGACGATATAGAGCTAGCGCTCACACGACATGCCACCAGTAAAATAGTTAACTTTGAGGATCTTTACGCCATAGATACGCTTGGTTTTAGAGGAGAAGCACTACCTGCAATAGCTAGTGTATCAAAAGTATCTATAACTTCAAAAACAAAAGAAGACAGTTCCGGTTTAAAAGTCATAGTTGAATATGGAGAGATAAAATCCAAACAAAAAAAAGCTTCTGGAGATGGAACAACAATAAATGTAGAAGAATTATATTCTAATACACCAGCAAGGTTGAAATTTCTAAAAAAGACATCAACAGAATTGCTTCATTGCATAAATGTAGTTAATAATTATTCAACATGCTATCCACACATAGGTTTTAAACTTGTT
>JBAXWW010000058.1:0-9060 GCA_037128215.1 bacterium
TGATAAATCAAAAAAACTAAATCATTTAAAGGAGGTATTTTTATGAAATTTTTATTTCTGCCTTTAATGGTGCTTTGGGGGCATTTTTATGAAAATAGAGACTTTCAGAACTTTATAAATGGAATGTTAAACTTCAGATAAAAGCGTCAAAAACAGACAAATACGGACAATTGTAAACACTCACAACTTTTAACACTAAAAATCAACAACAAAATACAGATAAAAACCATTTAATTTTAATGGTTTAGATAGGATAGCTCACAAATTAAAAATGGCATGGCTAATGCTAACAAGATGTACAGGAGAGAGCCAAAATAAAGATGAAGCTAGCAGCGTACATAGCAATACTGGTAATGTTAGCAACGCTAAGCAGTAATGTTTTACATGCAACGGATCAGACTATGAGCTCATCCTTAAAACTTTACAAACCAATCGTCATAGCAAAGGTAAGCGACCTTTCTTTTCCAGATACTGTTATATCTGGAAATTCTCAAAATATAACCGTCTCCACAGCTTCTACTAATGCTGCTACATTTAATGCTCAGGGTGGAAAAAATAGGAGCTTAACTAGATCAGTGGTTCAATCATCAATTATTATGTCTGCGCCAGGTGTAACAGGAACAATAACAGTAAATTCTTTTTCACGCTCAGGTCCAACAGTTTTTGATTCCAATGGAAACGCAAACGGTTTTAAAATTGGAGCAACAGCTAGAGTCCTTTCTAATAATATAGATGGAAATTATACTGGAACAGCTACTTTTAGAGTTGTTTATCAATAGCATTAATCTGCTATTTTAACGGTCACAGGCATTATAACCGTCGTTATACCATACTGTTGAAGGTTCTTCTGTATGGTTATCGACGTATCATTGTGAAGTATCTTATGATAGAATTTTTCCTGCTGGAACATCAGCTTGCCTGCAAATATTGTTGAATTAGGATACTCTTTTGACGTTTCTATACAAAGCTTTGTAGCTAGTTCAATTACATCAGTACCAACCAGATACTTAAATGTAGCAGGCATTCCAAGTCTTCGAGCATAATCAACATATTTTTCCAGAGCTTGTTTGGTAGCATTTTCATGTTGCTGCAGTTCTTCCTTGTCCTTAAATGAATCAGTATCTACAAGAGATACGGATATAAAGACCATATTCTTATAAAGCCACGGAAAGTTATGAAGTATAGATAATAAGGTCTGTACTCCAAGACTACTAAAACCACTAACAAGTTGTATCGCTGTTCTTTCTTCTGGATTTACTACGTCCTTGTTATAATCAAAAGCAGAAGGCATGTTTTCGTTAACACTCTCATTTAATTTTTTCATGGCAACTTTAACTTTTTCATAGTGTCTTCTTATAAGGTAGCAAATAAGTATTACCAGAGAAGTGATAAGAAAAGTAAGCCACGCACCTTCTGACATTTTTTCATATGATGTTACAACAAGAATAGTAATACACAGTAAAAAGCCAACCAAATGTACCGGAAGATGAGACTTCCATTCTGGTGTTGTTTGTCTTTTAGTTATAAAAAACTTAGTCATACCCAACTGAGAAAGAGAGAACGTTAAGAAAACGTTTATCGAGTACATTACTATAAGCATTCTTATACTACCGCCGGTATAAATCAAAAGTGTAAGAGCAGCACCACCCATTAAAAGAATTCCGTTCCTCATCGTTAATCTTTCAGATAAGGCAGCAAATTTTCTTGGAAACCATCCATCAAGCGCCATGTTAGCCATAACTCTTGGACCATCTATAAAGCCAGTTTGTGCACCAACTATAAGTAAGGCACCCTCTGCAAATATCGTAACAAGGGCCAACTGAGCACCAAAAGACCAAGAGCCA
The DNA here is from genome assembly GCA_037128215.1 of bacterium. Taxonomy (GTDB): domain Bacteria; phylum Bdellovibrionota; class JAFGOL01; order JAFGOL01; family JAFGOL01; genus JAPLFT01. The sequence goes on from JBAXWW010000058.1 coordinate 1,845, forward strand.
AACATCTTGTTGGCCAGAACAGCATTCATCGTTTTACCTGCAACAGGTTTTATCTCCCACAGAAGATAACAAACCAATAATCCTCCAGCCGTCAGAGCCAAAGAGATTATCATATATAACATTGTCCTTTTACCGGTCTTAACCTTTGGTTCTTTCATTATCTGTAAACCATTAGAAACAGCCTCTATACCAGTATAAGTTCCACCTCCCATGGAGTAAGCCTTAAGAAATAAAGCAAGCATCCCTGCCCATCCGATACTAGACAGTCCAGTATGAAAATCACTCTGTATCTTTACTGACATAACTTCAAACTGAGATGTATGAGAAAATATACCGTAACCTATAAGCACCATGTGCGTAATTATGAAAACAATAAAAATAGGAGCTAAAATCTCTACTGATTCTTTAACGCCCCTTATGTTAAGAACTATAAGCATTAATATCAATGCTATCTCAAAACCAAGTTTATAGTGGTGGTACTGAAGCGGTAAAAAGCTGAATAGAGCATCTCCACATCCAGCTATGGAAACAGTAATAGTAAGAACATAGTCAACTATAAGAGCAGAGCCCGACAAGACTCCAGCCTTTTTTCCTAGTGTATGAGTTGCTACTACATACCCTCCACCACCTGTAGGAAAATACTCTATGATCTTCGAGTATGAATAACCAATTATACAGACTGTAAGAGTAGTAGCCAAGGCAAGAGCCAGTCCTAAATAAGGATGTTGTATTATCACAGTAAAGGCTTCTTCTGGTCCATATGAAGAGGAAGAAAGCCCGTCAGCCCCCAACCCTATCCAGGCCAAAGCAGGTATAAGTGCAAGTTTATGAAAAATATTTGGATCATTGATATCTTTTGGTCTTCCGAAAATTTTGTGTTGAAGTGATTTTACATCCATAATTATGCTAAGTTAATGCTGGTCCTAATATCTTGTCAATTGGCATTTGACTACACACCATAGCTTTTATATAGTTAGTTTATGACTAAAAAGTTTTTTCCAGTTTTAATAATATTGCTGGTCTCTTGCTGTAGCACAACTCCACCTGAATTCTCTCGAACTGTCAATTTTGTACCTTCAGCACGCACAAGAGTATATCAAGCCAACTATGATTATACATGGAAAGTAGCCATGGAAGAGATGCAAAGATATCCTCTTGTAGTGGCGAACAAAGATGCTGGAACAATAACTACACAACAAATAATTTCTATAAGTGACAGATATGAGACACCTGATGTTGTTAATAACCAAGATCCTAGAGGTGAGACAAAATATTATATAGATATAAAAATAACAGAGCTAGCTCCAGTGAATAATGTCCCACAGACAGAAGTTTCCGTTGTAAAATATTTATCTAAGTTATCTCAGCTTGGTACATCAAAACCTCTAGAATCTGACTATCTAGATGAAGCTGTAATATTACACAGAATAAAAAGACTATTAGAGATTGAAAGGTTGAAACTTGAAAGAAATAGAAAGTAAAGTACAGGATTTCATAAAGAGGGAACAGCTGATAGAAAAACATGATCAGCTACTAATAGCTGTATCTGGTGGAATAGATTCTATTGTAATGTTGTATATGCTGGCAAGAATGTCAGAAACATTAGAGATACCTCGTCCTATAGTAGCACACGTAAATCATAAGCTAAGAAGTAAAGAATCAGACAGGGATGAGCAATTTGTAAAAAGTATCGCTGAAGAATTAGGATTAGTATTTGTGTCAGAGAGTTTTGACATAAAAGTCCTGTCACAAAAAGAAAAAAAATCTGTTCAGGAAACAGCCAGAAAATATAGGCTCCGTTACCTGGAAGAAACAGCAAAAAAAATGTCATGTAATAAAATATCCACAGGACATAATCAGGATGACCTTTCTGAAACAACACTAATGTGGATAGCAAGAGGCTCTGGCTTAAAGGGTGCTTCTGGGATCATGCCTAAAAGGGGAAAATTCATAAGACCTTTGTTGGTCTGTTCCAGACAAGAAATAGCAAGATATGCAGAAAATAAAGGAATCCTACACGTTGAGGATTCTTCTAATTCTAAACTAGATTATATTAGGAATATTATCCGTAAAGAAGTTCTACCTTTAATAGAACATAGATGTTATCCAGGAGCAAAAAAAAATATTGCCAGATTCTCTGAATTGATTAGAGTTGATATGGATTATCTAGAGGACAAAGCAGCTGATCTTACAAAGAACCTCACAACACTATCTAATTCAAACTTAGAAATTAGTATAGATATAGACGATCTTATGGGGCTTCATCCTGCTCTTAGAGGAAGAATAATCAGACACATGGTAAATGAGGTTTATGGAAAATTAGACAACCTTTCTTTTCATCATGTAGAGAAAATATTGGAACTCTGCGCAGAAAGAGAAGGTGGTCTAAGAAAGATTTGCATACCAGGAGATATTGAAGCTGTTAGAACATATTCAAAATTAGTAATAAAACCAAGTCTTGAAAAAGACAATGCAGACCATGATCGTGATAGACAATATAACGTTCAATATCCAGGCACAACAATAATAGAAGAATTGGGGATAAGACTAGATTTATCTTTATTGCCTGGCGGTGACTCTGTAGAAAAATATAGATTTGATGATTCATATACAGCCTTTATTAATTTCGACAAAACAACACTTCCCTTAAAAGTTAGATTACCAAAACAGGGAGACACTTTTGTCCCTCTTGGAAGCACTGGCACAAAAAAATTGAGTGATTATTTTATAGATTCTAAAATATCTTCAGAGGAAAGATGGAACATCCCTGTGCTAACTGACAGCGAACACATATTATGGATAATAGGTCACAGACTAAGTGAACTTTATAGAATAAATCTTGCGTGCAAAAACGTATTAATGGTCAAAGTAACATGGCTGTAAACTATTATTATAATTGTTTTTTTGTTTTAACAATTCTCTTTTTTAAAAAAATAACTTGACAAATCATATAAATTATTAATATAAAAACTTTTAATACCTTCCATAAATGGAGTAAAGAAACGATGATATTATCAAAATTTTTCTTTATCTTTATACTGTCTCTTATGACCATCGCAAGTAACCTTTCTGCTCAAGCTGATGAAATTGTAGAGTTCTTAAATAATCCGTATAGTAAATGTAAAGCTTACAAATACACTAACTACGAATATAACAGTAAAAAAAATCAGATTACACATGATAAAATCAGAATACTTCCAAATAAATATAATTTAAAAGACATTAAAATATTAGAGTGTCCAGGTGAATGCCCGATTACTGATGAAGAAAAAGAAAATTATAAACGCATAGAAAATATTCCATCCTCAATATGTTTACTGGATCAACTTGTTTCTTTTAGATTTAGTAACAGCGATATAAAATCATTACCGACATGTATCGAAAACTTCACAAACATGGAAGAACTCATCTTAGATAATAATAAAATCATTTCATTACCAAACATAGAGAAATTATCCAAACTTCATTATATTGATCTATCTTTTAATAAAGTAAACCTATTGCCAGATCTTACAAAAATGTCCAAACTTAGCTATTTAAATCTAACTTTAAATAAAATAACAGATATACGTCCTTTGCTAAAATTTATATTGCAAAGATATAATGATTTAAGCCAGAAACCTTATTTACAGAATCCTAAAGATATATATATTAGCCTATGTGCAAATCCCCTTATGCCTGAAGCTGAAAATATATTAAACAAATTGGACTTACATTGGACCTGTACATCAGGACCATCAATTTCAGAACCTATTTATGATATCATTACACTAGATATGAAAATTTAAACAAAATTGATCTTCTTTTTTAAATTCTTATGAGAAAGCCAAACTAGTTGTTTTTTTGTCTGAATTTTAGGTTATTCGAAAGTATCTCTAAAATAATTAAAAAGTATTGTGCCATGATTAGACTTTTGGCTTTTTGATATTATCCTAAAGTTTTTGTGATCCAGTATTATTTACCATCAAGCTGCATTCCACCAGATTGCATTAAATATTCGATCATAAAACTATCCAGGTCGCCGTCTAGCACAGCATTAACATTACCTTCTTCATAATTTGTTCTGTGATCTTTAACCATTTGGTATGGATGAATAACGTAGGATCGTATCTGACTTCCCCATTCTATTTTTTTCTTGGTTGAATCCACCTTGTTTATTTTTTCCTGTCTTAGCTGAAGCTCTCTTTCATACATTTTTGATTTTAATACTTTAATCGCTGTAGCCTTGTTCTTGTGCTGACTTCTTTCATTCTGGCACTGAACCACTATACCAGTTGGTATGTGAGTTATCCTTACGGCAGAATCTGTTGTATTAACATGCTGACCACCGGCTCCACCTGCCCTAAAAGTATCTATTTTAAGATCACCCTCTTTTATATCTATCTCTATAGAGTCATCTACCTGAGGAGTTGAAAAAACTGCAGCAAAAGAAGTATGTCTTCTTGCATTGCTGTCGAAAGGAGAGATCCTAACTATTCTGTGTATACCATTCTCTGCTTTTAAATAGCCATATGCATAATCACCATCAACGAGTATCGTGGCACTCTTTAAGCCAGCTTCTTCTCCTGCCTGGTAATCTACTATCTCGGATTTAAACCCTCGCCTTTCTATCCATCTTATATACATTCTAAACAACATCTCTGCCCAGTCCTGGGCATCTGTGCCACCAGCACCTGCATTTATAGTCAACACTGCGCTCATGTGATCTGATTCACCGCTAAGCATCCTTTTGAATTCAATATCTTTAATAACTTTGATTATAGCTAAATTCTCTTTCTTGCTTTCTTCCAACATAGATTCATCATTTTCTAATTCTATAAGCTCTACCATATCACGAGCATCATTTACTCTTTTTATTACATTATCAACATCATCTATGATCTTTCTTAAGCTGGAGGCTTCCTTATTAAGAGACTGTGCTTTCTCTTGATTATTCCACACATCAGAAGCAGATAATTGATCCTCTATATCTTTAAGACGAATCTTTTTATTAGGTATATCAAAAATGGGAATTAATTTTTCTGCTCTTTCTTTTGATTCAGCAAAAGACTGTTTTATTTCTTTTATGCCTTCCATTTAAGACAAAACCTCCTCGAGCAATTCACGTTGTTTTTTAATCATTTTTTTTGCCTTTTCTTTGGTCGTATTCTCATGATCATAGCCAGATAAATGTAATACGCCGTGTACCAATAATGTTATTAGTTCTTGTCTAAATGGTATATTGTCAGCATCAGCATTTTTTTTAGCTGTTTCTACACTTATAAAAATATCACCAATATAGTCTGTAACCACCGGAAAATCTGGTGCTGTAGAAAAACTTAAAACATCAGTAGGATAGTTTTTACCTCTATAATTCTTGTTCATTTTCTTGATGCTAGAATCTTTTACAAGGGTTATAGAAAGTTCTGTATCATTCTCATAACCTAGTTTCTGAAGAACCGTCTGCGCTGTCTGTATCAACAATTTTCTGGGTAACCTTATCCCACTTTCTCCTTTCAGGAATATCTCCATATTGATCCTCGTGTGTTTCTGGATATTGTATCCTGCTATGATGCAGTGCTATCAATGTTTTTGTATAGATCTGGCTTATTATTTTAAGCCTTTTTAATGTAATATTACTTTCATCAAACTGTCCATCTACGAACATATTATTGATTATAGTATCAACAGTGGTCTTTATTCTGGATGGAGTTGGATCTTCAAGACTTCTACATGCAGCCTCGCAAGAATCCGCTATCATAACAAGAGCAGCTTCTCTGCTTTTTGGTTTGGAACCTGGATACCTATAATCCTGTTCATCAACATTACCTTTTCCACTTATCTCTACTGCTCTGCTATAAAAGAATTTCATTAGTGATGTGCCATGATGCTGTTCTATTATATCCAGTATGGGTTTACCAAGCTTAAACTCTTTACCAAGTCTTATTGCATCTTTAACGTGTGAGACTAATATTCTTGCACTCATAGTAGGGTTAAGTTTATCATGCGGATTAATACCTATCTGTTGGTTTTCTATAAAATACTGCGACTTACCTATCTTACCAATATCGTGGTAATAAGAGCCAACACGAGCAAGCAGAGAGTTCGCATCTATTGCATCTGCGCCTGCACCTGCAAGCTGTCCTACTATCATACTGTGATGATAAGTACCTGGAGCTTTGATTAGAAGATCCCTAAGCAAAGGGTTATTCGTATTTGCAAATTCAAGTAATTTTAAATTAGTCGTATAGTTAAAAAGATACTCAAAGACTGGTATCAGAGCCTCTGCAACAAAAGCGCTAAGTATAGAGCTTATAAAACCTGCTATAGCCGCATACAAAAGATGATGCCAGGAAAAACTGATCGTATATACTTTAGAAAGTAAAACTACGGCAGCAAAAAACATCTGGAATATACCAGCCATAACACCTGCTCTAAATAAAGTACTTCTTTCTTCCACCTTCATAATGAATATTAAAGAAAGAAAACTTGTAAACAGGACATATCCGGCAATACCGAAATTGCCTTCACCGAGTAGTCCTGCAATAAAAGCAGCGACTATAGCCATAAGAGCTGCAAACTCTGAACTATTTAATACTCTAACTAAAAAAACCATTGATATGTACGGAAAAGCCAATAGAAAAACGTCACCTGGTATATCTGTAAAATATCCAGCAAGTAAAAACGCGACGAAAAACCAAATTTTCATCGCTAAAGTATATAAGATGGTCCATAAACCAATAACCCAAACATCCTTCGTCTTAGGTTTATTTATATTCAGTGAATAACGTGTATATGAAGCAATACTGAAGAAGGAGAGAAAAAGCATAAAGAAATATATTATGTAATATATTACACTGTGGAATTCTGTGTTTGCTTTTCTAAGTTGGGATAGTATTATTAATTGTCTTTTATCGACTGGTTCTCCATCCCTAACTATTATTTCTCCTCTGTTAACCCTTATTATGACCTTGTTGACTCTGCTCATTGCACTTTGTCTTAGCCTCTGTGTTTTTTCCTTATTAAATGTAAGGTTAGCAGAGATAAGTTCTTTAGCAAAAGTTAGGATGACTCTTTTTTCTGTATCTGTAAATTTCTCTGAAATCTCATTCATCTTTTGCTGCATTTTATTATTAACTTCACTCATCGTTGCTACGTACTGAAGAAGCTGTACTGTTTTTAAACGCTTAGGTTTAGTTTGATAGTTATTCTCTGCATCATTTTTAGAAACATCATC
>JBAXWW010000059.1:0-8829 GCA_037128215.1 bacterium
GAACTTAGGTCTAAGACTCTCCTATATAGCCTATATAACAAAAACCAATTAATTGATCCTAATAAAAATCCTACAAACAACGAAAACATAAAATTAAAAAAACTACTCAAGGATTCTCCTTATAATATCATTTTTTTCTCGTATCCATGCTGGGGCCAGCAACCTAGTTTCATCAACCTCTCCTGTTAATCTATGTATTACAATATTACTTGGTGTCAAACTAAGTGCTTTTCTAACTAAAGAGATATATTCATCAAGACTAAGAAGCTTAAAGGGTTTATCCTCGTACATCTTGGCAAGTGTTGTTCCCTTTATTATATGAAGTGCATGTATCTTGTATCCGTCAAGACCTGTTTCTATAAATTTTTTAAAGGAATCTATTGTTTCTGTTTCACTCTCTATTGGAAGACCAAAGATAATATGTCCAACAACCTCTATGCCTTTACTTTTTAATCTTTTAACAGCTTCTGAAAAAATTTCAGATGAATGCCCTCTGTTCATCCATAAAAGGCTTTTATTATTCATAGATTGAGCACCAAGCTCCACCCATAGATACGTCTTCTTGGAATATTTTTCTAAAACAGAAACAACTTCATCAGAAAGAGCATCTGGCCTTGTAGATATAGCTATCCCTACAACCCCTGGAAAGCATAAAGCTTCCTCGTATATTTTTTCGAGTTCCTCTGCTGTAGCGTTGGTCGTAGTGTATGCCTGAAAATATGCTATATATTTTTTTGCCTTATACCTTCTAAAGGCGAATTTGGCTCCTCTCTCTAACTGTTGAGTTATACTCATTCCCTTTCTCAGCCAAGGCGATGCAGATCCGTCTTCATCACAAAAGATACAAGCGCCTCTTTCTTCTGTTCTATTTGGACAAACAAACCCTGGGTCAAGGGAGATTCTTTGTACTCTTTCCCCAAATTTTGACCTAAGGTGTTCATTCAATAAAATATGTTTCATATTCGACTTTTCTTAACATATAATCATGGAATTATGAACAACCTTATCCCTCTAAAAAAAGGCAGTAAAATTGGCATAGCCGCATCTTCCTCACATTTTAAAAAGGAAGAATTTGAAAAGGGCATAAAACTACTAAAAGAAAGTGGTTATAAACCAATTTACAGCGATAATATTTTTCTAAAAGATGGGCTTTTTTCTGGAACAGCCAAAGAAAGAGTACAAGATTTTAACTGCCTAATCAGTCAGAAAGACATAAATACCATCTTCTTTGTAAGAGGAGGATACGGTTCCGTTGAGATGCTACCACTATTAAAAAAGTTAGATCTGTCTAAAAAAATAAAGGGTAAAATCTTTATGGGGTACAGTGACGTAACTGCATTATTCTGTCATTTGTACCAAAAATATAGGACACCCATGTTCTATGGACCAAATATAATAAGTAGGCATCTTGATACAAAGATACTGGACTGTTTATCCGAACCAAAAGACTTAAAAATTAAGGTACAGATATTAAGACCTGGAGCTAAAAATATTAGTGCTGACCTGTTTGGAGGTTGTTTATCCGTAATTACGAGCCTTGCTGGAACACAACACCTGGGATCCTTCAAAGGCAAAATACTATTCATAGAAGACACAAATGAAGCTCCTCACAGAATAGACAGGATGCTGACTCAATTGCTTATGTCTGGTACTATAAAGGGCATAAAAGCTATCGCCGTAGGCTCAATGGAAAATTGCGATACACAAAATTATGGATGGAAGAATGCTGTACTAAGAATAGCTGAAGAAATGGACATCCCTGTTATATCAGGTATAAATGCCGGTCATGGCTCTTTTGACTATCCACTGCCAATAGGAACAAAAGCCAGAATAGATTTTACAAATAAAGAGTTTTTAATATATTCACCGTTTAAGAATAAAAATAAAGAGAGATTATCACGTGGAAAAACTAAAACAGTCCGTTAAAAAAGCTACCTCAGAAAAGATCTTCTCAGGAATCGGAATAGAGGTAAATTACAAGGGAAAGAATGTGTTATCTCTGTACGACGGGAAGAACATGTTTGAAGAAAAGGGACAAAAAGAAGAAGCAGAAATAATAACACCTTCACATTTTTTTGATCTTGCTTCTCTTACTAAACCGCTCTGTACAAGTTTACTTACCTCCATCTTGGTTGACAAAGGCTGTCTGGCTTTTGATACAAAGATCTCCGATATTATGGATGAGTTCTCTTTAAGTTATAATAAAGAACTTAGTGGTATAAAAATAGAGAATTTGCTTAATCATTCATCAGGCCTTGATGCGTGGATGCAAATATATAATACAGTTAAAAGCAGAAGTGACGCCTATATGCTGGTAAGGTCCAAGTCACTTGCCTATTCAACAGGCTCAAAAAACCTATATTCCGACTTGGGGTATATCCTTCTTGGTGAATTATTAGAGATAACCACGGAACATAAACTAAATTATTTATTTGAACATTTTGTAACATCTCAAATGGGACTTAAAGAACTTTGTTTCATACCTATAAGTGATCCTTCTTCAAAAGATAATAAAAAATTCGTTTCATCTGGTTTTAGTGAAGTAAGGAACAAACAGCTTATTGGCGAAGTAAATGATGAGAATACTTTTGTCTTTAATGGAATAGCAGGGCATGCTGGACTATTCGGCACTGCTCGTAATGTTTGCTCTTTAGCACAAGAACTATTAAACATAATAGAAGGTAAAAGTACCAGCGCTATTATAAGTAAAGAGACTCTATTAAAGTCGCTACAAAGAACTTCTTCTAGTTCTGAATGGGGATATGGATGGCATTATCCTAGCGGAAAAGACAGCACTGGAGGAAAAAATCTTTCAAAAAATTCTATAGGAATGAATGGGTTTACCGGTACATCGATCTGGATAGATATAGATAACAGTCTTGTTATAACAATATTGACAAATAGAACCATCGCGACAGATGCAGCTAAGTTCGGAGGGATCAAAGATAGATTTTCTGCTCTTCGTCCTCTTATGCACGACATTATTACAGGAGAGTTAATATGAAAACTATTTATATGGTCGGTATCTGTGGAACCGGCATGGGTAACCTTGCCATGATGCTTAAGAGCAAGGGATATAACGTTATTGGTTCTGATTCTAATATATATCCGCCAATGAGTACCGTGTTAGAGAATGCAGGAGTAAAAATATTACAGGGCTATACCGAGGAAAACATAAAAGAACTTCCTGATATAGCTATTATAGGTAATGTGGTAAGAAGAGATAATCCAGAGGCTCAGCTGCTTATAAATAAAGGTGTAAAATATTATTCAATGCCTCAGGCTTTGAGTGAGTTCTTTTTTAAAGACAAAGAAACAGTAGTAATAACCGGTACACATGGAAAAACTACAACTTCTTTTATGGCTGCATGGTTGTTGGAAGTCGCCGGCAAGAAACCTGGTTTTTTCATCGGTGGAGTTCCAAAGAACTTTGACGTAATGGGTCGTCCTGCCGGTGGAAATAATTTTGTTATTGAAGGCGATGAATATGATACTGCCTTCTTTGATAAGGCTTCAAAATTCTTTCACTACAAGCCGTCATACCTAATAATAAATTGTATAGAATTCGATCATGCCGACATCTTTCCAGACCTAAAGAGTATAAAGGATGCTTTTGCTAAACTTATAACTATGATGCCTTCTGACGGTGTAATAGTGTACAACGCACAGGATAATAATATAAAAGATATTATCTCCGTAGCAAAATGTAAGACGATTTCTTTTTCTGCTGATGGAAAAACAGTTGCTGATTACCAGGCAACTAATCTAAAAGTTATTCATACTAACTCTGGCAATGAAGAACCAAAATTAAGTTTTGATGTAATAAGCAATAACATAAAAACAAACTTTCATCTAAGTATCCCTGGTGTGCACAACGTTTTAAATGCTGTTGCTGTCATAGCTCTAGCTGAGCAGATGAAAATAGATACAGGAATAGTTAAAGAGGCCTTAAGTTCTTTTAAGAGTGTAAAAAGAAGACAGGAAGTATATGGAATTTCTGGAGGAAGAATAATAATAGATGATTTTGCTCACCATCCAACAGCAATGTCCTATACTATAGACGCTATAAAAGAGTGGTATTACCCAAGAAAGATCTGGTGTTTATTTGAAGCAAGAAGTGCAACTAGCAGAACAAATATTCTTCAAAATGAAGTAATAGAAGCTCTTAGCAAAGCAGAAAGAGTAATTATTCCACCTGTACATCAACCAGAGCGAGTCGAGGAATCAAAAAGATTTAATCCAGAGTATGTTTGTAAGGTTCTAAGAGATCGTGGCGTTGACGCACATAATCTTGGAAGCGTAGATGAAATAGTTGATTACCTTGCAAAGAATACTGCTTCTGGTGATGTTATACTAATAATGTCAAATGGCGGGTTTGGCGGTATATACCAAAAACTTATGAATGTTTTGGATAAGAGGTAAAAATGGATTATTTATTAATAGAAGGCAATAGACCTTTACATGGCGATGTAGAAATAAGTGGTTCAAAAAACGCGGCACTACCGATGTTAATGGCATCTATATTATCGGAGAAAATAACACATTTCACAAATCTGCCAAGATTAAGTGATGTGGATTTTGCATTAAAGATATTAGTAGAGTTAGGTGGAAACGTCAGAATGACAAAAGAACAATCCTCCATCTCTGCATATGTTGAATTCACCGACCAAGCTAATTGTATAGCTCCATATGAACTTGTTAGAAAGATGAGAGCATCTATTTCTGTTCTTGGTCCACTGCTTGCAAGATACGGACATGTAAAAGTTTCTTTACCTGGAGGCTGTGCAATAGGTGCAAGACCAGTCGATCTTCATATTATGGTAATGGAAAAACTTGGTGCAAAAATACTTATAGAGGATGGATACATAATCGCAGAAGCTAAAAAAATAACGGCAGGAGATATTGTTTTTCCATTCGTGAGTGTTGGAGCTACTCAGGCAGCGATGATGACAGCTGCTGTTGCCGACGGTATTAGTACTATAAGAAACGTCTCAATGGAACCAGAAACAATAGAATTGGGCAATATGTTAAATAAAATGGGTGCAAAGATAAAGGGGCTTGGAACAGAAACCTTAACCATCCACGGACTAAACAGCAAAACACTTCCTGGTTCAAGCACCCCTATACAAATACTACCAGACAGAATAGAGGCTGGAACATATGCAATAGCTGCTGCTGCCACTAGAGGAAAAATAAACATAAAGAACGCTATCCCTGAACATATCGAAATACTGCTTTACGATCTTAAAGAATCTGGAGCAATAATAGAGAAAACATCTGATGGTTTTATTGTAGATGCAACAAGAATGGATAAGATAAAACCAGTGGATATAGTTACAGCACCTTATCCTGGCTTCCCTACAGATCTACAGGCTCAATGGATGGCATATATGAGTGTTGCAAATGGAACAAGTACAGTAACAGAAAAAATATTTGAAAACAGGTTCATACACATAGGTGAACTTTTTAGACTTGGTGCCAGAATAAAACATAGCGGCAATGTAGCAACAGTTTTTGGTATGCCTAAGTTAACTGGAGCTCCTGTAATGGCAACAGACCTAAGAGCTTCAGCTTCTTTAATAATCGGTGCGCTAGTAGCGGAAGGAACAACAGAGATACACAGGGTCTACCATATAGATAGAGGCTACGAAAGAATTGACGAGAAACTAAAGAACCTTGGAGCACATGTTACAAGACTAAGGGAGGGATAATATGCCAGCTGACTGTATTTTTTGTAAGATCATAAATAAAGAAATACCCTCTAAAATAGTCTATGAAGATACAAATGTTTTTGCATTCAGAGATATACACCCTCAATCAAAAATACATGTTCTTGTAATCCCTAAAAAACATATTTCTAGTTTAGAAGAAATAAAATCACAAAACTTATATGACCAGATCTTCTCTGCAATAAAACTTATCGCGAAACAAGAAGGAATAGATAAAACGGGATATAGAATCTGTATAAATAACGGTGCTGATGCAGGACAGACAGTTTTCCACACGCACTTTCATATACTTGGAGGAGAAAGACTATCGGACAAAATGGCTTAAATAAGACAAACACCTGGGGAATAGCTCTTTCTTTAGGGCTTGAGCTAGCAGTAATCGTTGGCCTGTCTGCATATCTTGGTTCTCTACTAGACAAACACTATTCTACTAATTTCTTTGTAATATCTATGACTATTCTTGCTTTTATAGGCGGTATGCTCCGTCTATATTTTAGTTTAAAAAAGTATCTATAAACCCTGAGCTACCATCTTTTTTGCAATTTCCCTTAACGCTTCTGCTTTAGGAACCTCTACGTACATCTGGTTTATCAAAGTATATGATTTCTCCACATTTGGTTTAGCACTATCTATAGAACCTACAACATTCTGCATTGAACTCTTAAGAGCTGATGCATCTTTTTCATATTGAGCATAAAGATCTGGAGGTGTGCCTTGTTTTCTTTCTTTATGATACAGCATAGCCTTATCTATTGCGGCCATGTTCTTTTTAGCCACAGTCTCAATGCTTTCCATGTTTTTTATTTCATAAGCAGTACTAACAAGATTAGGTATCTTCTTAAGAGGAACAATAGGAAGACTTTGTGCGAGTATATTTTTTATATCTGCTTTAAGTAAATTCATTTTCTTTTTTGATTCTTCGGCTTTATTCATCATATCGCTAATATATTTCTTAAATTGTTCTTCCCAGCCTTCATTCAAAACATAAATAGTTTGTGAAATAGGTGTTTTTAGTTTTTTAAGGCTCAATGATTTTCTTGGATAAACATCATTGTTGTTTGATGCATACATAGTAGATGTATCAAAAAGCTGAGTAGACGTGTTCTGTAGAAGTGCACTGGAGTTACTGTAATAAAGACTTATCTCGCTATCAATTGCTCCTATCTTCATTTTTACATAATCTGTGTAGCCATTAGAAAGAGCAAGCTCTGCTGTTGCTTGCTGTTTTTCAGCAAGACTACCATATTTTAATTTATACCTAGCTAAACCACCATTAACCAATTTATCCGTAAGCGATTGAACAAGATCAGCTTTTTCTTGATTAAGTTCTGTTATTTTTTGCCTTAGATCTATGGTCGAAGCATAAGAAGTAGTACCAGGATACCTGACCTCACCGCCTTTCGCTTTATCAAGAGTATTTTGTACAGAGGCTGCTCTTGCTTGATATATTGTAGGATCAACTCCTTTACCAAAAGCAGTTAAAAGCGTCTTGTTGTTATTTGTCAGATTATTTGTATAGTCACTGTATTGGTTATAAAAGCTAGTGGCACCTGAAGAAAAACCTGTATATTTTGTAGAAATAGAATTAAGTATATTTGCTCCAGTACTAGCATTAACTCTGTTATTAGAGCCTGAGCCAGCTGGTCCAGTACCAGCTGCAGTTGTCACACTTGAACTTGCAAACGCACTAAAAGGATTTGAAGGCAGCGTACCTCCTATACCCATAGATGGACTTGTCTGAGTTCCAGCTACTGTAAAACTTGGGTTTATCTTTACGCTAGAGGTGTTGGCATTGCTGTTTTCTGTCTGATTATAGACAGCAGCAAGCTTCATTGGGTCACCAAAAAAGTCACTAAGTCCTGTCGCTTTTTTTATACAGCTAGGATCATCCAAACCTTTATCATCTGAACATTTTTGAAATTCAAGCGACTGTTTTGTTGCAAGAAAACCCATAATAGTATTCCAGCCATTTGCACCTAGATTGGTAAATACCCCGCAGTTTTCATCAGTTGTTCTTTTTATAGGACTCCATGCTGATCCGCCCGTAATAGCAGCTAGATTATATTTTGCAGCAAGCTCCTCACATGTTTTTTTATCTTTCTCTGATTTTTTTGAATAACTTTTACATATTTCAAGACCATCAGGCAAACTGCTAAAGATATCATCTGCCGTAACATCAACTCCAGAAACCTCAAGATCTGTTTCTGTTGAGCTTAATGCAGCAATAATTTTCTTTCTCACTTTCTTGATTTGATTTGTTTTTTCTTCCGCGCTTTTAGTCTTATCTATGTCATCAGCAAATTGATTATTTGATAGTTCAGTTATTTTGCTATTAAATTCTTTTTGAGCGTTTTCTCTGTCTTTCTCTAGTTGGCCTTTGGTCTTTGACGTTTGACCTTCTTCCTTAACAAAAGTTGATCTCATCTCAGCATTATCAAATTTTAAGAGCTCAAATTCAGCCTTAGCCAAGTTTAATCTTGCATTTATTAAGTCCTGAGCAACGGTATAGCTTTCTGTTCCTACTTCTATGTCTTTATCACTGACGTAACTAGCAACTTTCTTTTTTACTGAATTTATTTTTTCAGAATTCTGTTGTTCTAATTTATGTGCAACTTTTATCTTCGCATCATATTTCATCAGTGACATAAATCTTTTAAAATCTTGACCATCGTTGATGGCACATTGCTGAAGGCCAGAACCAGCACAATTAATTGTACTAGCAAGGTAATCGCCTTTTATATTCCCACTTTTCTCATCTTTGAGCTGCTTTTCATCTTCTTTTATTTCTTCTTTGTTCTTCTTGTGAATACTGGTGACATTACTTAGGCCTTGTGAGTCTAAAGCTAGAAGAGAATAAACATCTTTTAGGGTTTGATCTGCATTTTGTGCACTTAAGTTTCCTGAGTTAAGTAATGAAAGTAATAGGAATAGATTAATTAACATTTTTCACCTCTTACGTACCTCTTATAGTAAAACACTTTTCTGTGTTTTAAAATGTAAAAATGGGCGCCCTCTTTTAGGACGCCCATTTAACTATATCTGCATTTTTTGCAAACTCATTTATATCACCTTAAATCATTACCCTTAGCAGTACTAGTTG
>JBAXWW010000060.1:0-8767 GCA_037128215.1 bacterium
AGCACGCCTATAACTACCCCAAAAGAGAGTGTCTGTCTATTTATGATTAAAAGTCTGTCTTATTGTAGAAATCGTACTTAATGGTAAGCCACCATACTATATTGTTGTTCCCTTGAGTACTAAATGGTCTGTAGCTACTAAGCTGACCTATAGATGATATCCCTGTCTTAACAGAGAAATTATTGCTAACTGTATATTTTATTTCTTGTGCAAACTCAAAGTTATTAATCCATGCTTCAGGCTGTACTGTATATGTTGTTCCACCTGAGTTTATATAATCACCATACATCTTTGTATTAATAAACTTGATCCATGTACAAAAACTTAGACCACCTATTAGTTGATGGAAAAAGTTGGATTCAAAGCTCGTTGTGAACTGGTCATACGGATTCAGCCTCTCATATGCCTGATCTCCATCTCCACCATTTATGATTATTGTCTTACTTGGATCTAAAGCATCAAATTGTTCTTGGGTACTTGATGTTGGTCGTGTGGTTGTATATTTTCTTGCTGCATATACAAGCTCTGGAGTAAATTTTATATTGCCTCTTCCACCATGAAAGTCTTTTTTGATACCAATATTGGTTATTATATAACTGAGAACACCTGCTTCGATGGAATATTTATTGGTAGGTAAAGAGATTATAAAATTACCATCTATATTAAGATTCATCGAGGGACTATAAAACAAAGAACTGTGGTTCAATATAAGAGGAAGATTATTAAACATAAAAGAACTTGAGTTATCGGTAGACTGTGTCCATTTCCAGCTAAATGAAGGTTCTGTTTTAACGCTGATTGTATCTGTAAGACTATATTTAAAGATAGACTTCATATTATTATACAAAGGATCATTGTTGTTTTTTAAAGTCTTTGATACAGCATTTTCTATAGCTGCTGCAAAGTTTTTTTCAAAGTCACTTTTTTCTTCCTGTTTTTTAATTTCACTTTGAACTACTGGAGTAAAAGAGGCTGTCTGCACAGGTACATTAACAGATGTAACAGGAGCGAGCCTTACTTGTTCTGTTGGCTTTTCTGCTGCCTTTATAGAAGCTATTTGAGTCTTAAGCTCCCTGTTAATCTGGATCATCTTTTTAGTAACCAAAATTCTTTGTATCTTCTCCAAAACTTCACAATCAACTGGTCTGCCTGATGGTGTTTTACAAAGCTTAGGACTTGCATAAACATTATTTGCAATTATTAATGTGACTATAAATAGTGTTATGAATTTCTTGTGCATTTTTTTCCTCAAATCCAAAGCCAAAAGACATAGGGGTTAGCTTAAACCAATAAAGTTTTTGCAATTATCATACCAGTACTATTTTCAACGTTATACTGAGTTAAAACGCTTAGTTATTGACAATAGACATTTTACTGGTACCGTTGCTTTTGTAGTGTTTCGTATAAAATTTGTACATATAAAAAGGAGTATAAAACCTTGTTTAAATTAGTTTTATTTGTGTCATTTTTTTTAAACAATCTTAGCTGTTTGTATGCAGAGATGCCAGAATTGCAGGTTAAGTCACCAGAATGGAAAGACCAGATAATATACTTTCTAGTCACAGACAGGTTTAATGATGGAGATAAGCTTAACAACGATCAAGGTGCTAATGAATTTGATCAATCTAAAAATGAAAAGTACAGTGGTGGAGACATTCAAGGCATTATAGAAAAAATACCATACTTAAAAAAACTTGGTGTTACTGCTATATGGATAACTCCTGTTGTCGCAAACCAGTGGTGGGATCCGTGGAGTAACACATCCGGATATCACGGTTATTGGACTGAAAACTTCAAAGAAGTAGATAAACATCTTGGTAATTTGCAAACATACAAAGCTCTATCATCTGAACTTCATAAAAACGGGATGTACCTGATACAGGACGTAGTATGTAACCATGTTGGTAATTTTTTTAGATACAACGGAACTTATGACCCAGCCGATCCTACAAAGAATTTTGAATTGAATATGGAATCCAAACCTTCATTCAGGCCAACTCAGTACCCTTTCAGCATTAATAACGTAAAAGATCCAAAAGAAAGAGCGATGAACATTTATCACTGGACACCTAATATTTCTGATTACAGGAATGAAAAACAGAAATTAGTATATCAGATGAGTGGACTAAATGATCTTAATACAAGCAACAAATTGGTTAGAGATGCGTTAAAAGATTCTTTTTCTTATTGGATAAAAGAAGTCGGTGTTGATGCTTTTAGAATTGATACTGCCACATACGTTGAACACGATTTTTGGCGTGACTTTGATCCATACATAGAAAAATTTGCTAAAAAATATGGCAAGAATGATTTCCTTATGTTCGCAGAAACATGGTTTAATGCAGAGCCATACAGTCAGAAAGGAGATCTTGATTCGGCAAAATACCTTGGCACAAAAAAAGCACCTGAGTTCAACTCTTTAATTAACTTTCCAATGCAGAACGATACTGAAAGAGTTTTTGGTAAAGGCGCTCCTACATCATTACTTACATACAGAATCAAAAGTTTGTTAAAAAATTATAACAACCCATACCATCTAGTCAATTTTATTGATAACCACGATATGAGTAGATTTTTAGCAAGTTATGGTAAAAATAACTTTGTTCAGGCACTTACCTTTATCCTGACTATACCTGGGATACCATCAATATATTACGGTACTGAGCAAGGATATAAAGTTACAAGAGCCTCTATGTTCAAAGAAGGGTTTGCATCAAACGGAAAAGATAACTTCGATACAGATTCAGAATATTTCAACATATTATCAAAACTTATATCATTAAGAAAAGAAAACTCATTCTTTAGAAATGGGAAAATAAAGGTACTTAAAGATACAAATGTTGACGCAGGCGTCTTTGCTTACCAGATGTCAAACAGCTTTGGAAAAGCTATTATGATATTTAACACTGCATCAGTTCCTATATTAATGGATAATTTAAAAACAAATTTATCTGAGGGAACAGAAATAGAACCAATTTTTGTTAATAATACTGATGCTAAAAAAATGATAATAGGAAAAAAAGGATTGGTATCAAGTATGCTTGATCCGCAATCAACGATGATAATGTTGGTTAAGGATAAAAAAAACAATAGAGAAAATAATAATACACAGACCATCTCAATAATGAATTTTATCTCTGGTTCAAAGGTTAATCATAATTTAAAGCTTAAAGGTAAAGTAACGGATATAAATTCTGACTGTAAACTTTATTTGATAATAAACGGTAACTTTAAAGAAGCTCTACCTATAAATACTATCAACGGTAAAGAATGGAAGATGACAGTGCCTGTAGACAACATCAAAGATGGAACCCATGAAATGGTAATAGCGTATGTAAATCGTGATAATAAAATATGTGCCATATCTGCTAATTATAGCTTTCGTATATTAAGACCTTTTAAAAAAGTTGCAGAATATAAGAATAAAACAGGAAATGATAAAGGACCAAATGGAACATATCTGTACCCAACAGATAAAACATTCAATGGTCAAATGGATATTGAGAAGGTTGATATTTACAGAGCTGGAAACAATATAAAGCTAGCAATAAAAATGACAAATCCAATTTCTACTGTCTGGAATCCAAAAAATGGTTTTGACCATGTTGTATTTGCTATTTACGTAGGAATGCCAAACAGTAAATCTGGAGCAACTGTTATGCCATTCCAAAATTCAATATTAAAGGATAAAATGACTTGGGACTATCTTGCTTTTATTGCTGCGTGGAACAATGCAATTTACAGTAATAAAAATAGTTCTCCTAATAACTTTGGGACCCCAGTTGGACCAGCCTCTGATATACAAGTAGACCTTAAAAATAGGACAATAAATGTTGTGATCCAAGCAAAGGCTTTGGGTTCACCTGACAATATAGATGGTTCTAAAATATATATTACAACATGGGATTACGACGGTATGGAATCAAAATATAGACCTCTAACAAAGAAGGCTCAACCTTTCGGTTTTGGAGGTGGAGACACTGATTCGCCATTAATAATGGACGACACAGAAGTTATGGTGATTTTTGATACAACTGCAAAAAAACAAGACAGGAATAGCTCCTTATAGTTTGCTAGTTTTTAAGCAGCTTTAGTGACTCATTTTATCTATCAGTTGCCAACAAGGCACAAAAATTGCTTTTCATTGATATGGCTATAGGTATAGCCATAATCCTTTGGGGGTAATCTTGTTCTACATCAACCTGACATGGTGCTCTAAATTCTGGAAAAACTGCACCCAACAGACAGGTCTATACCCTTTTATTTTACTCAAAATTCTACTAGTTATATCCTTTTTAGCAAACCCCTTATATGGCCAGACCTCTAGTGACATCGAAGTTATGCAGACTCTTTTACGTGCTGGTAGATCAGTACTAAAAGATGAAGCAGCTATAAATACATTTGATCAGGCTTCTTCTGTTTTTATGATAGAGGCTGATAAATATATAAAAATGAAGGATGCATTATTAGCTGAACTACCCTCTGCTGTTGACCCAAAAGAAATGGAAGCACTGGAACCAATGCTGAAGGAAAAGCTTGGATTTAACACCTACGACGTAATGTTACAGTTTGAAAAAGCTAAGGAAGTTTTTGATTATCAATTATTACCAATAATACACAGAAATTATGAACGAACAGAAAAAGACCCTAATCTTTTTAGTAAATCTAATACAACTGGAGTTTCTGCAAAGGAACTTATAGTAAAAGCTGATGCATATCTTGTTGCTCTTAGAGCACAAAAAAATGGGATAGAAAAGGCCCAAGACAAATTCAGCGATAAAGCCAAGGTATATGTAAAGGGTTATATTTCTGGAGAAATAAACGACAAACCAGATATTTCTAAAATTAATCCCATAAAATATTACGTCTATGACGAAATATTTAAAGCTCTGCTTCTTGAATATCAAAATAAGGATATTAAAGCAGAAATAGAAAGAATAGATGCTTCAAAAGTTTTTCTACAAAAAGTTCAGGACAAGGAATCTCTTACTAAAGATGAACTTAATCTACTAGAGTATTTAGAAACAAAATTTAATAGTAATGGTTTTGGTTCAGAAAAAGAAAATAATGTTTTTAAGGTATCCTCTAAAATATTAAAAATTTCATGGTTAAACACAAAGGACATTGGTGGCTCTGCTCTTAGTACCTATTTAGCTATATCTTTAAAGGACCTTATCTTCCTTACAGCTATAAAAACAGGTGTAGGAAATAATTATGTCCCAAAGGATGCAGAAAGAAATCTTAGAAAAATTGATTATGGTGATTTTTTTCAACAACTAAAGAACAGATATACTGATTTGGATACACACAAGGTCTTTGGTGCTTTTATACTAGCAGACATCGGTACTAAAATAACTTTTGATGCTGTTGCAAACTATATGTCCAGAATAAGCAGTAATTACCTATATAGGGGGACTTTGGGTGTAGTGAAAGGTGTTGGCGGATATATTATTCCTCTGGCTATAGGAGAAATTTTCTCTAAGTATTATGGTACCAAGCTTAACCTCTCATATGAGCTCAATTCAAAAAATCCAGAAATAAAAAAGCTGGCTAATGACGTACTTGATAGAACGTTTCCTTCGTCCAGCTATATAGAAAAAGAAGCTTTATCATTTGCTGTCTCTTTTGGAATATCACACATGATATTTGAATCTCCAAAAATGATAAAAAGGATGATGGATACTAACGGACTGGCAAAGGATTTTAATCGATCCAGATGTTTGGATATGAGAGATGCTCTTGAAAAATATATGGATAACTTGAGAAAGCCATGGTGGAAAAACTATCTTTCAAGCGCTCCAAAGCTCGCACTCAATTTTGCCACAGCGGAAATTTTTGAAGAGCTTTTTGTATCAGACATGTTTTTTAGCAAAGAAGAAAAAGAGACTTACCATAAGAACGTTACAGATGCATACGGTAAACTTATGACGTTAGAAATAAAAAATGTTACATCTGAATTGGCAGGAGCTAATGGTATTGTCGACTTTAACAAGATCTTTAGCAAATATGATGATTCTAATCTTATTAAACCGATCATAGAGGGATTAAGAAAGAACACTAATAGATTAAGTGAGTGTCTAAAACTTAGAGAACAAGGCCTGGAACAAACTAAGACCTGCATAATGGTACTATGTAATTCACTAGATAAACATGGTTCAGAATGGCTGGCTTTTATGGCTCAAAATACCAGCGGTAAAGAGCAGTTGGGATATCAGGAAAAATATGCCCTATCAATAAATACGACACAACATGAAACAGAGTTAAAAGAAGCAATAAATGATAAAAAAGAGCTAGTACTTCAAGAAATAGACAAAAGGGACAAAGAGGCCAATCTTGATGCAGCGCAAAAAAAACAACTACAGGCTGAAAAAGAGAAAATACAAAGATATTATGACCCTACACTGGTAACTCAGTCAAAGCTAGCAATGGAAAGGATGATCGCGGCAAGAGTGCTTATATCTCCATATCTTGAACAGGGAAGCTATGATCAGGCCCTCTTAGTTATTAAAAGTTATCTTACGAATAATAAAAAACTGAACATAATGGATAAAGATAAGCATGATACCTTTATTAGTACCGACGAAAACGCAATATACAATCAATTAAGGAGCATAATAACAGGTACAGCAGATCAAAAATATTTCAAGAACTGCTCAACGACTATGGATGGCATAACGAATCTTTTCTATATTGAATACCCTAAAATGATAGAAGGGATTAATACTCCTCTAATCGACATGAACCTTAAGCAGGAGATACTGACATCCCTAGCAATAGGTATCTACGAAAAGTCTTGTTCTTTGTGTACTGAACAGGATAAGAAAGAGAAAAACATAACCCTTCTTCTGGATATAAAGAAGAAATTTGTTGAATCCAACTCTTATACTGCTACTGATTTTGAATTCGTTTCAAAAACAATAAAAGCTATAGGAGACAAGTTTGATGAACAAAGGCTACAGAAAAGTAATTATTAATTTATGAAAGGAGCATCTAAAGTGAAACTCAGATCATTTAAATTATTTGTCCTATTAATATTATTTTTACAATCCTGCTTGCTTTTTTCTCAGACGATAAAAAGCATAAATGTAAAATCAAATGATGGACACCAAAACATAAAATTTGATCCACAAAGCAATATAGGTCTTAACTATATTCAACTATATCGATCAACAAAGGCTGTTTCCTTTAAGTTTATAGTAGAGCTGGAAGGAGATAATCTTCCAGAGCAGATGATCATGAGAACAAACACCGATAAGGGACCATCCTATATTCACTCTCTTGTAAATTCTCTAAACACGCCTAGAGAAGACCAAAATTCTTTAGAAAATAGCATAAGACACATCATTGATATTCTTCCAAAAGAAAACACTGAGCCATTTTTGATGTCACAATCAGAAAACCCTGAATTCCCTGTTGAACTTTATAAAGATATTCCGATGAAAAGGACTTCTATGCAAAATAGCGGACATGTAGTCTATGAGTCTGCTTACCTACCAGTAGAATTTGATCAGACATCAAATGCAATATTTGAATTAAAGGACAGAGATGGCGCATTAAAGCCTGTTCCTCTATATTATGAATCCTCTGTTCACAATAAAAACATCTTTGTCCTTAACCTTGTCGTTAGCCCAAAAGAAGCGTCTTCCATTAAAATAGCTACTGTAAATCCTATACAACTTGGTGATGTTACAGATGAGAAGAACGCCACATCATTTAAAGTAGTAGATAGGGAGAAATGGAAAAAACTATATCTTAGTGGAAACACTGAAGCGAATGAAAAGGATCTTTTTGTATATGAAAAATTCCCGGTAAAATCTGAAGTAACTCAAAAAATGGGTTTCCTAAAAGCTAAACAACTAGATTCACCTTCCATGGTAGACAGGATAATAAAAACAGCTAATGAAACAAATGCAAATACTGTTTGGTTGATGCCTATAAATGAGAATTCACCACTTAGGATGAGCCCTGAATTAAAAGAAGCAAGAATGGTAAAGATAGGCGATCAATATTACCTTGTAAGCAATATCCTTCAAACAAGGGATCCTGAAACAGGTGAAAAGACTGGCATAGAGCTACCTCATAAGGGTCTGTACTATCAACACGAAACAGTTGCCTATTCTGTTTCAAAATATTTTGGTGGTAATGAAGCAGCCTCATCTCTTATAGGACAACTTAACAACGCTGGGCTAAGAGTAATGGTAGAAGAGCATCCTGACAAAATATCTTCTTTTGGTCTTGAATATAGTGATCTTTCTCCTCAAGCAGAGTCTATTATTAAATCGATCCTAAAAGTGGCTGGATATGAGATGGCTCCAGAAAGTATTGGTCACCCTCTAAACATCTTAACAAGTAAACTTAAAAAAATAAGTGATGGCACAGAAATTTTTGCTTATCAGTTTTTTACCCTCAAATATAATTATGATGGAAAAGATGTAGACAAAAATAGTCCTGACTATGTTTTAAAACAAAACAGGCTACCTGGTGGACCAGATGAGATGCCAACAAAAATATCAGAAATATATACAACAGCAATTGGTAGACCTGGAGATGACTGGGCAACGTTTGTTCAATTAAGAGTTAACAACCCATATGTTGAACTTATAGAAATGATTGCTAAAATAGATTACTATAAAAGGTTATTCGTCAAAGCAAACCAAGCAGCTATAAGAATCGACGCTGTTCATTTTGGTCTATTACGATATGATGAACGTTCTCAATTTATAAGATATCTAAATGAGATAAGGCAGACATTCCCTGACATTATAAT
>JBAXWW010000061.1:0-8605 GCA_037128215.1 bacterium
GTATCAGGTACCACGACTTTAACTGTAACTCCTGCAACACTTGTATCCATAGCGGTTACACCTACTAATCCTAATGTTCCAAACGGTCTTACACAACAGTTTACAGCGACTGGTACATATTCTGATGGGACAACTCAAAATATTACTACATCTGTTACGTGGTCGTCGTCTAATGTATCTGTAGCTACTATAAACTTAACAACTGGTCTTGCAACAGTGACTTCTGATTCTGGATCATCTACGATAAGAGCTACAATGGGTTCGATATTAGGTACAACAACTTTAACTGCAACTTCTGCCGTGTTAGAGTCTATAGCAGTAACGACTGTACCAGCTGGTGTTATGTTAATTGCTCCTCATGGCGGTAAACAACAGTTTAAAGCAACAGGTACATATTCTGATGGAACACAATTTGATATTACTTCGTCTGTAACGTGGTCATCCGACGATTCAAACGTAACATTTAATTCAAGCGGTCTTGCAACATGCAATGATGCTAGTGCCATTAGTGGAATTACGATCGCCGCTACAGATTCAGGTTCTTCGATATCTGGCTCAACAAATATAGACGTGGTAGTGCTTGATCACATAACCATTACATCTGCCGGTGATGCTACTACCGTTGCTGTGGGAGATACACTACAGTTTACGGCGATTGGTTATTATTCTGGCGGGCAAACTCAAGATCTTACTTCTTATAGTGTGTGGAGTGCTAATAGTCCTCGTGTGAATATAAACGCAACAACTGGCCTTGCAATTGGTGTTGCTGCCGGGCTACCTACTAATATAAAAGCGAGATATGCTCTTGTTGATTCGAATCTATTCAGTTTAACAGCTGTTGTGCCTGCGCCTCTTAAAATGTTTGTTACCACCTCAACATGGAATGGCCAACTTGGACAGGGAGGTTCCCCAATCACTCTTGCAGCAATTGATGCTCTATGCATGGCCGACTCTAATAAACCTGCAGGAGGAGCAACTTACAAAGCAATGTTTACTACCACAACTGCAGGCCAAACACGTGTTGCCTGCACTACTGGTAGTTGCAGCACAGGAGCAACAGAAAATACTAACTGGGTCATGAAGCCTAATAGAAACTATTATAGAGCTGATGGTACAACGCTTATCGGCACCACTAACAGCGGAGGAGTTTTTCCTCTGGATAGTGGTCAAGCCCTTAGTAATTCCATTTCGTCGGGTGCCTCTGTGTATTGGACCGGTTTTAGCGGATATAATGTTTTGGGCTCATGGGTAACTCATCCAACATATACATGTTCAAATTGGACTTCTGCAATTACAGGCGTTGGAACAGAAGGACACGGAGAAGGAACTACCGGAATCGCAAATAATGGGACCGGAGTCTTATATGCATGGCAGCAGTTCTGTGATCAACTATTGCATTTAGTCTGTGTTGAGCAGTAAAGATATGTATATTAGTCCCCAACGGGACTCGAATAAAATGTTATTGTGTAATGTTTTCTGGTGCATATAAATGAGGACTCCAAGTTTCTATATGTTTATTTTTATAGCTCTTGCGATTTACTTAATTGTTCATGCATATATTTTTATAAGCCTTAAAACTGGTTTATCATTATCTAGGACAAGTTCCTTTTATTTAGCAGGAACCTTGTTGCTGCTGGCGTTACTTTATCCATTATCTAGATTTCTTGGTAGACCAGAAATACTTACTTATTTGGGTTCGATATGGCTTGGTGTTATGGCAATTTCCGTTACTGTATTTTTGTTACAAGACATCGTTTCTGCTCTTTTACCGGCCAATAAAGAACAGATAACTTATACAGCACTGTTTTTGGTCGTCTTAATATCAGTTTATTCTTTTATAAACGAGAGCAAGACAAAGATTAAGGAAGTAACATTGCCTACTACTGAAAGGACTACAGCATTTAAAGGAATGACCGTTGTTCAGTTGAGCGATCTGCATCTAGGTATTATAAAAAATGAACATTGGCTGAATGAATTAGTAGAAAAAGTGAATTCACTTAATCCAGATATTATAGTTATTACTGGTGATATTTTAGACGATAGAGCTATGTTTGATGAAAAATATTCTAATGTTCTAAAACAATTAAAAAGTAAATACGGAATATTTGCGTGTCTTGGAAATCATGAATATTATGCTGGAAAGGATAGGGCTATAAAGTTTATAAGCAACTCTAATATAAAGCTTCTGATCAACAGTTCCGCTCTTGTTAATAATAAAATTTACATAGTTGGAGTTGATGATAAACAAGGTCTTAGTTTTGGCTCAGAAGGGCCCGATATTGAAAAGGCTATGACGTCTGTAGATAGAAATAAATATACTATTCTTTTATCCCATAATCCAAGTTACTACAAAGTAGCGTCGTCTTTTGCTGTGGACCTTATGCTTTCCGGTCATGTGCATGCAGGACAAATTCCACCAATAGAGTTTTTAGTTACATTTATATATAAGCATAGCTACGGCCTTTATAAAAACGGAAAAGGACTTGCCTATACTACTTCAGGTACAGGAACTTGGGGTCCACCGATGAGATTTTTAAATTCATCGGAGATAGTAAAATTCACTTTTAGATAAATCTTTTAATCAAAATATTTTCTAGCTAAAAGTACTATGAATGTGGACATTAAAATCGGCGAGATAACTACTAGAACAATTGTTAAGAGCAGAGAAGAAAAATCATGATTGGCTAAAACAACATCTCCAAAACCGACAGTAGTTGCAGTTGTGATAGAAAAATATAAAGAGCTGATCCAGTCTATGAATATCTGACTGATATCATTTATAGGGAAGCTTAAATGATACTGTATTATTCCAGAAGCGGTCTTAATGCCGGCAAAAAGAAACAAGAAGGATGAAGACAAAACAATACCTAACCACCAAAATAAGGGGAATAAAGGTCTATCTCCAAAGCCTACAACATATCTTGCTATAAAACTGATTTTTCCTTTTTGTGCCTTGGTTTCAAATAGACGCTGATAATAGTGGTATTTAATGTATTGATCTTGATTCCCTTTTTCTTTTTCAAAGAGCATCTTTTGTTTGTATAGCATGTTATTGCCGTTATAAATTCTTCTAATGTATGAGCTAGAATAGTTTTTTGATCTTAATAGTTTTATGATTTTAGTACTTATCTCGCCAGGGTTTTCAGAAGAGATTCTTACGTCCTTAAAAGATGATTCATCTAAGAAGCCAAAGGCTTCTATGTTTTTATAGGCGATAGAAACATTATTAAAGTCACAGCCATCAAACATTATATTTTTTGCTCTTGTTTCATTCATAAACCAGACGTTATTGAACTTACAACCAAAGAACAAAGAATTTTCAATGGTAGTTCCCCAATTGATATTATCGAAACTACAGTTTATGAACCATGTATTGATTAAGGTAACATGTTCATTGAGCAAGAGTCCTGGCCCTGTAAAGTTGCAATCCTCAAAACAGCAATAATCCAAGGAAGCGTGTTCTATCATTTTTGAGGTTTTGTTGTCAAATTTAACATTTTCCCAAGAAGTTCCTCGTAAATCTCTTATATGATGAACTTTTGCGTTTTTTTCTATGGGGTAAACGATATCCCCAATGGAAAGTTCATTGAATGTTGGTGCAAGACGATAATTGATTTTATCTTCGTAGTTTGTTTTTAAATGCGCTACGTTATTTTCTTTGAGTATATTTTCCCAGTCTTTGTCTTCTTTTTTTATCGCAAGTAATATGTTTTTTAAGACTTCTTCTTTATCTTTCCATCTTTCTGTTAGTTTCGATATATCTTTTGAGTTCTCCATCGTCTTATATGGGAACAAGAATGTCTCTTTTAGAACTCCTCTAGATAAACCCCTCTCACTGACAAGATGGTTGTAGTCGAATATTTTTAAACTGCCTTCCATATTATTCTGCGTTGAAAACGTGTCCAAAATGCTGTGTAGGAACTGTTACACTGCTCATGTCAGTTACCAAATAATCAACTGCATCAGGAAGAGCCCTTAATGTTCCTGCTACAGTAATATGATCTGCTTCACAGCCACCACAACTACTGGCAGCGCTGGTGCATGTAGGTTGCTCAGTGTAGGTAAGACCTGTTATGACGGTAACAGCTTTACCGCTTGTAGTTGTATAAGTTTGCTCTGAATTTATTGTAAAGCAGTAATAATTGGTTGTAGCGCCGTTAACTGATTTAGCAAGAAAATGTTTTGCTGTTCCTTGTGCAAATCCAGCTAATGCTAGTTTAGAGCCTGAACTACCAGTGTCTTGCATTGTGAATGATTGTTCTGTTGCATCACCGGTGAATCTTCTGTAGCTTCCGCTTCCTGGGGAACCTACCCACATCTTTACAGCAAGATCAAATACTGTTGCTGTTTTGGAACCATAGGTAAGTGCCTCGTCGTTGGCGTCTTGATGATCATACATTACAGCATATTTGTTGTTTGGCTGATCCCAGGCATAGGCAGAAAATCTTTGCGAAGATTCAGACTTAGTGGACTTGGAAACATAAGTATCTGTGCTTTCCCAGAAAAGACTGGAGTTGTCGTATAAGAGATTAACTTTTCCATTAACTGCAGTAGCTGTGGCACCCATCCCATCGCTGATGTAGCTATCTGTTTGTATAATGAACTTATAGAAATTGGTCATGCCTACTGGATGTCCAATAGTTGCATCTTCATTGTTCCAGTTGTCTTCTGTATAAGCTTCAAAAGTGTCGCATATGGTTTTTACATCGCCAGTTGGACTTGCATTACATGTATTTGTGACTGTGTCATTAGTGCTGACAGAAGAGCTTTTAATCAGTGTCGTATTTATGTTTGGTAGTACCTTATATGCGGTGCTGTAAAAAACATTGTCAGAAGAACTTCCGCTTCCTCCACAAGATGCAAACAGTACCAAGGATGAAAAAGCAATAACTAGTTTTTTCATATTCTCCTCCTTTTTTTAATCAGGTTGTTCAACACAGTATAGATATCCTCGTGAATAACGACATGTTGATGCTGAGCCACTAGTTGAATAGATGGATGAGTCATCTTCGACGTTAGTATAGCCCATATTGCCGTATTTAGAACTACTTTTTGTGTACCAGCCATCACAGCTGTTTCCTATAGTCCAGTCAGCGTTTAGACCTGTCCACACATATTTATCGCGGTCTGAAATTATATTTGTAAGTGGGAATGGGAAAATCCCATTGTCATTAGTGGTCCCTATAACTGTTGTCTTATCAGGCATTACATATGTACGATTAGCTTGTAGTACCCAATCCAGATGTTCTGCTGCTCCATAGGAACAGTTAGCATTTCTGCAGGCCACTCTGTTAGGTCCATCAACGATCATCGCCTTGCATGTGCCTAAGCGAGGGCAATGGCAGTCTCTTTGGCAGTAAGCATCTGCAGCTCTAATACCTCCGATATAACCAGATGGCACACTGTAGGAAGACAAGAACATTATTAACGCAGGAGACGCAACACAGGTAACTTCAACATCATTTACATCTGCTCCGCCGATAACACCTGTTCCATTGGTGACAGTGCAATTTGTTCCAGCTGGTTCTTTTAATACAGAGACATGATAGCCTCCTGTATTAGGAACTTTTGTAGAGAAAGTGAATGCCCCGTCAGCTGTAAGAGTCATATCATTTTGTAAACTATTTTGAAGAATTAGCTCCTTGCCTGCTGGTATTCCAGTTACCGTACCACCTACACTGAATGATGTTGAGTTACAGACAATTACTACGTTGGTAACATCAGCTCCCATAATTATGTCTTTTCCGTTAGTAACATTACAAGTTTTTCCAGAATTATTGGTAAGTATCGTAACATCATATTCAGCATTATCAGCTAATTCAGTAGGGAAGGTGAAGGCGCCATTACTCGTTATAGTAAAATCGTCATCCTGGTTATTTTGAATTACTAGTGAGCCACCTAGGTCTAGGCCAGTAACTGTTCCTCCAACTGTATATGGATCAACGCTACACATAACGTCGACATTATTTATACTAGAGCCAGATATATATCCCTCATTATTGGCAACAGAACAAATTTTCCCGCTTGGTACTGCTTGTGCTGTTACATTGTAAAATGTTTTGTCTGGTATGGACATTGTGAAAGTGAATGGAGCATTAGAATCGACCGTAAGACTATTCTTTAGGTTTACCTGTAGTACAACTTTGTCACCATCGTCCAAACCTAGCGCTGCTCCTCCAACTTTATATCCGTTGTTACCACAGCCGCTGACTCCAGAATAAAGACAAATCATTACCGTTAACAAGGTTGGTATAAAATACTTTTTCATAATAACCTCCTCATCAATTTTACAGGTGCAGTACATTATAAAATGATTTATTGAATTTTGCAATTTATGTGGACTTGAATTAGAGCGGCTAAATGTACTACCAACTCCAAGTAATAACTTTTTTAGGGCAATTGTCTATACAGTTCATACAAAGAATACATTCAGCGTTGTACATTTTAGAACTGTTAACCATATTCATTACGTCAAGGCTCATTGGACAATTTTTAGAACAGATAGAACACTTTATGCAGAGTTGTTTGTTTGCGACTATTTTTAGTGATGGGGTTTTTATTAGACGTCCAATTTTTATTCCGATGATCATAAACGGGGACATCCAGCATGCCGTGTGACAGAACCCTCGTTTTCCCACAGTAAGTGACAGAACCAAAACTAAAAGGATTACACCATAATAAATAAAATACATTGCTGGTCGATAAACTGATATTCCGTTTTGTGTATGGAAGAATGGATCTATTTTATTTATTGAATTAGTTATAACCAGCACAAGCATAGCTAAAACCCATGGTATCCAGATAAACCATTTTACCAAATTAGCTTTTTTATTTGTAACAGGTTTTTTTTGGAAATTTTCGAATATTTCCTGCATTCCTGCACAAGGCATGATCCATCCGCATGGAGCTCTACCTACTAAAAATGCAGAAACAAATAATAGAGAGAATAAGATCAGAGCCCCTGCTACTATCCCCTGAGATAAGCCGATAATTGGTAAATAAGGAGACAGATAGAATTGTATGATGGGAAATAATAAAAATGAAATTATGATAAAAAGTTTTCTAAAATCTTGTCTCTTCATTTTTATGTTTTTCATAGATATTTCTCCAGACTAGTATTTAGTCTGACTATTATATATTAGCTTATCTGAGAATAAAATAACGAAACTGTTATTTTTTTGGGACATATGTAATAGCTTCTGTCTTTTTGACATCAATAAAGAATGGAGTTGGGTCTATAGGTTCAAAAGCAATTCTTCCTATTTTTCTATAGAATTGGCAGACTTTCAAAGTGAAGTGTAAGTGTGCTCCTGTGCTTTCCCCTGTGTTTCCAGATTCAGCTATGTAGGTTCCCTGTTTTATAAATTTTGGCTTTGTTAGATTGCCTTTTTCATCTTTCTCTTTTTCACAAATAGATATATCCAATTTTGCAAGGTGATAGTAGTGTGTTTGATACTGACCATCTTCAGTCTCTAATATTATGTATTTTCCTTCTGGATATACATTGCTAAATCGACAAGCTCTGACTATCCCATCGTGCGCAGCAAATACGGATCCATACTTAAGATTATAGTCTAGCCCTTTATGGTCTGGCCTTTTTTTTGTGCAAAAGCCACTAGTAACAGCTCCGTTACATGGTACACAACAAGTGAATTTTGATTCCGTAGAGTTTTGATTACAAGTTTGATCACATTCTTGATCATTTTCGTTTTTTTCTATTGATCTACATTGTTCATCTGTACAACTTTCGTAGCTAGAGTTAGATGGACTTTCCATAGAAAAAGCTGCTTTGGTATCTTTATTAGTTTTAAGAGTGCATTCCCTGGATATCTGCTGGGATAACAGAAGGCTTGGAAGTATAAATGACAAGAGTATAAGATAAGTGTTCATATTATAGAACTCTCCCATAAACTCTTATCGGTTATTTTATTTAAAAGTTTAGTATTACTTTATGGCAACTAAAAATGGACTAATTAGGACCTTTATCTATTTTTCTGTCCAAGCCCTTTTAAAAATTTTCTGATGAATTGATCACCACATTCTTTGTAGTTTTTGTGATCT
Organism: bacterium; assembly: GCA_037128215.1. Classification (GTDB taxonomy): domain Bacteria; phylum Bdellovibrionota; class JAFGOL01; order JAFGOL01; family JAFGOL01; genus JAPLFT01. Next base: position 8,062 of record JBAXWW010000061.1, read on the forward strand.
GGTCTTCTGAATATTGCAGTTAATTCGGATTTCGTTACGTCAAGCTCTCCTAGTTTAAAAGTTTCTAACATTTCTTCTTCTTTAAAGTTTAATGCAATTCGTATTTTCTTTAAAATTACGTTGTTGTTTAAAGAGGTCTGTTTTTGAGGTTCTGAGGATTTGTTTTCTTGTTCTCCTCTTCTATGAATTATTAATCCATCAAGAAAAGATCTCAAGGCTCCATTACTACAAATCAATAAGTCTTTATCATCCTCTTTTCTTAGAAGAGCAAGCATGTCGTTCTCACTGATTTTATATTCTCCAAGACTAAATATTTTAACCATTGTTGAATCACTTATATTCAAAGCGTAGCGTAAACCTCTTAGTACATAATTATTATCCATTTATAACCTCTCTTAACATTATACCCTTATTTGATTTAAAAAAGAATTGTTATTGATTAGCGTAGGCGTTAAAATACGATCAGAATGAGAATGTGGATGATTGCTCCCAAACTTTTATGTCGAAAACATCTGCTTGGTGAGCACAGTGAATTACATAAATT
>JBAXWW010000062.1:0-8570 GCA_037128215.1 bacterium
CTATGGTTCCAGTCTCTTCAGCTATTACTGGTAGAGTTAACAGATTATATTTAGAGAATAATTCTGCTACTTTTCTAGCTGTTTCATCTGGTGTTACAGTTTTTGGCTTTCTATTCATAATATCTGCTAATGATTTGTGTCCTGGAGATATTAGTAGCTGTCTTAGATTTACGATCCCTACAAGTTTATTGTTCTCAACAATAAAAGTCTCATAAATGGTCTCTATGTCTTCTTCAGGTGCTTTTATCAACTCTTGTATGGCATTTACGACCATCATATTAGGATTAAAGCTCAAATATTCATTTGTCATTAGACCACCTGCTGTGTTGTCTGAATATTCTAATAGCTCGGTTACAGCCTCTGCATCTTCTGCTTCCATTTGTTTTATGATACCAAGGGCTTTATCTTCTTGCATGTCACCAAGAATATCCGCAGCCTTGTCTGGAGCCATGTGCTCTAAAATATCTGCTGCTCTTTCTTCTTTTTGTGTTACCAATAATTCCTGTGTTGTTTTGGAATCAGTTTCACTTAATACTTTTGCAGCTACGTGATCAGGAATCTGGTTTATAAGAGTTTCTCTTTGCTCATAGTCAAGTTCTTCTAAGATGTCAGCAAGATCGGCAGGGTTTAGATTGTTGAACTGTTCCTTTGGTACAGTTAGTTTTATAGCGTCGTGTTGACTCTTTGGTAATACAGGATGTACATATTCCCATGAGACGAACATCTGGTTATATATGGAAATGTTTTTTGGTCCTATCAGCCTTATTATATTAGATATTTTTTCTACGAACTTTTCTAGATCTAGCCTTCTAAGTATACCTCTATATCCAACATCTACGTCAGTAACGCTTATTTCATTTCCAGACCTAAGCAGTCTTATGTCGTTTACTCTTATAACTTTTGCACCATTTAGATCGACGATCTGTCTATCAAAGACAGTCTTCTTAAGAGCTAAAATATTATCAGAAAAATCGATATGGTTATGCTGTATGTTAGGGAAAGATTCTTTTAGAAGAACAGATTTAAGTAAAAGAGAGGAGGGCTCTATCTGATTAAGAGAGATATTCTTTTCTTCTTCTTTATTTTTAACGCAGATGGCTATAACTTTTGGATAAGTCGTGCCTACATTGATAATGAGGTCTGATATTTTTCCCGCACTGGTTCTGTCTGGGTTTAATACTTTCTTACCAAGAACCTGAGAAAAGAAGAACGGAGCATTGTATCCGTTATTTCTGGTTTCCATAGTCACCAACCTTTAACAGTATTTCTTTATAGAAGTGACTGTTGTGGAAAACCAGTAATAGGCTTATTCCAAATCACTTCCTAACTAACTAGGGCCATCGTCCATAAATTTAAATTAATCCTCTCAGCTAAAGTTTCTACTATAAAAGGTTTTAAATTACAAGTTTGTCTTTACCACTTTTTGAAAATAAAAAAGACGGCTCCTGTCATCATTGCAAAGCCGACTAGATAATTCCATTTAAGTTCTTCCTTAAGATAGAAGACGGAAAAGAAACAAAAGACAACAAGTGTTATTACTTCCTGAATGGTCTTAAGTTGCGCTGCGCTAAAATATGAGTGTCCTATTCTGTTCGCTGGAACTTGAAAACAATACTCAAAAAAAGCAATTGACCAACTTATAATGATAACAATCCATAGCGGGGAACTTTTATATTTTAAATGTCCATACCATGCAAACGTCATGAATATGTTAGATATTATCAGCAGCAATATTGGTATTGAACGTGTCATGATAGTTTTTAGACTATAATGAAAATAAATCTGTGTAAATGAGTTGAAAAAAAGATTTATAGTTTATAGACTTCGTTCATGAGCAGACGTGTAAAGAATAAAGGCATAATTTATACTTTGATCAAGATAGTAATAGTAATACACCTGTTTATACTTGGTCTTGGTGCTTGTTTAATATTAAGTTATAAATTTATAAATCCTCCTACGACCAGTCTTGCTTTATATAGATCTATTTTTAAGGGTGTTAACAACAAACCTTTTAAGTTTGTACCGATAAAGAATATTCCGTATTTTGCTAGATCCTCACTAATCCGACTTGAAGACCCAAGCTTTAAACAGCATCATGGACTGGACCTTCGTGCTACATGGGAAGCATATAAGCTAAATAGAAAATATGGGAAGAAAATAGCTGGTGGTAGTACAATAACTCAACAGATTGCTAGGACGTTATTTCTTACACCACATAAAAGTTATGTAAGGAAGTATCTTGAGGTGCTTCTAGCTCTTGAGATGGAAGTGATACTAAGCAAAGACAGGATAATGGAACTGTATTTTAATTATGTGGAGTTTGGAAAGGGTATTTATGGAATAGGAGCAGGTGCTTCTTATCATTATCACAAAGATCTGTCTAAATTGGACCAATCAGAACTTGCTAGACTTATAATAATACTTCCTAGCCCTGTTAAATATGGAGTCAATGATATCGGTAAAAAGAGGACCTTTGTTCGACGAAGTAATATATTGTTTAGACCTCAACCAGAAATAGTTAAAGAGAATGTAATTGAAGATGATCTAGAAAGCGCTGAAGACGATTTATAATTAGCTGTTATTTAATCTCGTATATTGTGTCATCTGGTCTGACCATACCAAGTTTTGTCCTGGCATATATCTCTAAAAGCTTGGGATTATCCTTTAATTCTTGTAGCTTGATTTTTTGTTCTACATTTTCTTTTTTTATCTCTGCTATTTCCTTTTTTACCTTTTTTATCTCGTTGTTTATTTTGAATATGTATCTTATACCATTACTGGATATTAAAGATTGAAGCACTAATAGCCCAACAACAATAAGGGCATATTTAATTTTCATGTAACTAACCAAAATTGACTCCTTTTAAACATAATATTAGCAGATATATGATGTTTATCAATAATCCAATATGTGCTATAGCATGCTTTTGTAGAGAGGGTACCTATGGAATTACTGATTGATGGAAAAAAAGTATCACAGGATATTATTGAAGAAATAAGGTCCGAATCTGAAACACTTGGTATAAAACCTGGCTTGGTTGTTGTTCTAGTAGGAGAAGACCCAGCGTCTGCGGTATACGTAAGAAATAAGGAAAGAGCTTGTGAAAAGGCTGGCTTTTATCATAAAACTTACAGATTGCCTTCCAATACTACACAAGATCAGTTACTTGCAGTTATAAAGGACATAGATAGAGACTGTAACGTGCACGGGCTTATAGTCCAGTTACCACTTCCAAAACATATTAATGAGGAACTTATAATAAATTCTATACCTGAAGGCAAAGATGTTGATTGTTTTCATCCAAGTAATGTTGGTAGATTGATGACAAAAAAGAAGGGCGATTCTCCGTTGCTTGTTGCACCTTGTACTCCTGCCGGAATATTGGAATTGCTGGATAGATATAAGATCACTATTTCAGGTAAGAATGTTGCTATAGTTGGAAGAAGCAATATTGTTGGAAAACCAATGGCTCTAATGATGTTAAACAGGGATGCCACAGTAACTATATGTCACTCAAAAACAAAAGATCTTTCTTCTGTACTAAAACAGGCAGATATAGTTATAGCTGCAGTCGGTGTAGCTAGATTGATAAAAGCTGATATGTTAAAAACAGGTTGTACTGTTATAGATGTGGGTATGAACAGGCTAGACACAGGTGAACTTGTTGGAGATGTTGATTTTGAGGGAGTTAAGAATAACGTTTCTGCTATAACCCCTGTGCCAGGTGGTGTAGGTCCTATGACAATTGCAATGTTACTAAAAAATACTTTAATGATGGCCAAGAGGCAAAAGAGCTGTGAGTAAGTTATCTGAAAATCTTTACGCCGGTAAAAAGGTCATAACTGCTGAGTTGTGCCCTCCAAAAGGAAATGATTTTTCTGCTTTTATAAAAAATGCAGAAGCTGTTAGAGATTATGTTACAGCCTTTAATGTTACAGATAATCAGCGTTCTGTTATGAGGGTAAGTCCTCTTGTAGCTTCTAAGATTCTTCTAGAACACGGACATGAACCTATTTATCAGATGACCTGTAGAGACAGGAACCGTTTGGCTATACAGTCAGATCTTTTGGGTGCATCAGCATTTGGTATAGAGAACGTTCTTGCCTTAACTGGAGATCACGTAATAAGTGGTGATTATAAACCTGCAAAACCAGTCTTTGACCTTGATGCTGTTCAATTGTTATATACGATAACTTGTCTTAGTCATGGTCTTGACCTTGCCGGTAAAAATCTTAAAGGAACTCCACACTTCTTTTCTGGAGCTGCTATTAACCCTTCAGCATCTAACGTTGAAATACATATTTGGCGCATGAAACAGAAAATAATACATGGAGCCAAATTCTTTCAAACTCAGGTAATCTTTGATAAAGAAATACTGCAAACTTTTATGTCTTCGGTGAAAAATCTAGATACTAAAATAATTGCAGGTGTAATCCTTGTTAAGAGTGCAAAAATGGCAAAATATCTTAATGATAATGTCCCTGGATTAATTATACCTGAATGGGTAACAAAGGAGCTTGAATCAACTCCATTGGAAAGGCAGATGGAAGCCGGTATAAGGATATGTACCCAGCTTATAAATGAATTTTTACCAATAGCTGATGGTGTTCACGTTATGGCAATACATGAGGAATACAGACTGCCTGAAATCTTCAGACACGTAAATATATAAAAAAGGAGAAAGTGTAATGAGTACTAGAAAAACTTCGATTTATGACAGCCACGTTAAGCATGGCGGAAAGGTAGTAGAATTTGCAGGCTGGTATTTACCAGTAGATTTTACTGGTCTGATCAATGAACATAACGCTGTAAGGAACGATGTTGGTATTTTTGATGTTAGTCACATGGGAGAAGTTACTGTAAAGGGAGAAAGAGCTACAGAGTATGTTCAGCACATAATAGCTAATGATGTTAAAAAATTATATGATGGAAAAGTTCTATATACACCTATGTGTTATCCTCATGGCGGAATAGTAGATGATCTTCTAGTATACAGAGTAAATGAGCATGAATATTTATTAGTTGTTAACGCGTCAAATACAGAAAAAGACTATGACTGGTTTGTTTCTAATAACCATCATGGTGTGGAAATAAAGAATGTTAGTGACCAATATTTTCAATTAGCTGTTCAGGGTCCTAACGCTAAGACCTTGATGGAAAAATGCTTTAAACTCGATCTTTCTGATATAAAATTCTTCCACTTCAAGAAAATATCTTTGAATGGCGTTCCTTGTATAGTTTCTAGAACAGGTTATACAGGAGAGAATGGTTTTGAAATATATGGGCCTTGGAATGATGGAGGAAAGTTGTTTGATGCTATAGTTGCTGCTGGTGCTGCTCCTTGTGGTCTAGGATGTAGAGATACATTAAGATTAGAGGCTGCTCTTATGCTTTATGGTAATGACATAAATAATGAAACGACTCCTTTGGAAGCTGGAATAGACATCTTTATCAAGTTGGATAGTGATGATTTTATAGGAAGAGATGCTTTGATCAAACAAAAACAGGATGGCCTAAAAAGACGTCTAATCGGTTTTACTCTAGAAGAAAAAGGTATCCCAAGACATGATTATCTGGTTGTAGATGAACATGGAAGTACTGTGGGTGTTGTAACAAGCGGAACACTTTCTCCTTCTCTTGGTATCCCGGTAGGTCTTGCTTATGTTCAAACTAACAAATTGAACAATGGTACGCCGTTGTATGTACAGATAAGGAAGAATAGAATAATGCTAAAACAAATGAAGTTACCATTCTTGAAGAAATATTAAATGCATGGTACTAGGTTTTAAAATAAAAAAATCATATGGAGGGTCGTTAAATGAACGTAAAAGCTAATCTTTATTACACACAGGATCATGAATGGGCAGAAATTAATGGTGATACAGTTACTGTTGGTATAAGCGATCACGCACAAGCTCAGCTTGGAGACATAGTTTTTGTAGAATTACCAGAAGTAGGCAATACAGTTAAGGTTGGAGATGCTTTAGGTGTTGTTGAAAGCACAAAGGCAGTTTCTGATTTTTATTCTCCAGCAGAAGGTACAGTTACAGCAGTAAATAGCGAGCTTACTGATTCTCCAGAGACATTGAATACTGATCCATACGGCAAAGCTTGGCTGGTAAAAATAAAATTCACAAAAAGATCTCCAGAACTTATGGATTCAAAAGCATACGAGAATTATTTAAAAGAGGAGCATAAATAGTTATGCCTTATATACCACACACAAAGGACGATATTAAAAAGATGCTTCAGAGCATCGGTAAGAACAGTGTGGAAGAACTTTTTAATTCCATACCTGCAAAGTATCGTTTAAAAAAAGGAGCCTTAAACCTTAAAGAAGGCTTATCTGAATATGATGCAAAACAAAAAGTGGAAAAGCTAGCAAGCGATAATACTACATATCCAGCTAACAGGTGCTTTTTAGGAGCTGGTGCATATTATCATTTTATCCCATCTGTTGTTAATCACATAGTGTCCAGATCTGAGTTCTATACGGCGTATACGCCATATCAACCAGAGATAAGTCAGGGAACACTACAGTCCATTTTTGAGTTCCAGACTATGATGTGCAGAATTACAGGAATGGATGTTTCTAATGCTTCAATGTATGATGGCGCTACAGCACTTGCTGAATCTGTGCTTGTTGCCTACAAATACAAAAGAGAAAAGAAGAAGAGCATCGTTGTTCCTTCCAATATTCATCCTGAATATATAGAAGTTCTTAAAAATTATCTTACACCATTTGGTATAAAGATCGTTTTAACACCTTTTGATACAAAGACAGGTGAGATTGATATTAATGCTATAAAGGATCATTCAACTGATCTTCTTGCGGTTATAGTTCAGTCTCCAAATTATTATGGAATTATAGAATCTAACGCATCAAAAATAGCAGCTCTAACAAAAGAATTAGATGCTGTTCCGGTCAACTTGGTAATAGAAACTACCAGCCTTGGTATGTTTAAATCTCCAAGAGAACTTGGCTTTGATATAGCAGTTCTTGAAATTCAATCTCTTGGTAATCCAGTCGCTTTTGGTGGACCACATTGTGGTGTTATCACAGCAGCTAAGGATTATATAAGGAACCTTCCAGGTAGAATAATTGGAGAGACAAAAGATATTGATGGGAACAGAGCTTTTGTTTTAACTCTTGCAACAAGGGAACAACATATAAGAAGAGAAAAAGCTACGTCTAATATTTGCAGTAATCAGGCTTTTGTAGCACTAAGGACTGCAGTATTTCTTTCTGTTACTGGCGAGGATGGTTACAAAGAATTAGCTAGAACTAACTATACTCTTTCTCATTATACTAAGGATCAGCTAGAAAAATCTGGAGCAAAGATAAAGTATAAAGGCGACTTCTATAATGAATTCGTCGTAGAGTTTTCTTCTAAGGACAATAGGGATAAGTTATACAATGGTCTTAAGTCTTCTGGTTTCTTACCTGGTCATAAAATAGGAGAGAAGGATCTTTTGGTAACTGTTACAGAAGTTAACAGCAAGACATCTATAGATGAATACCTTGCTACAGGAAGGAGGTACGCAAATTGAGTACACAAAAACCACAAAAACAAGAACCGTTAATTTTTGAAATATCAAAAGATGGCAGGAACAACTCATATGTAAACACTGCATCAGGTATCGAATCAAAAATGCCGAATGGAGCTTTACTAAGAGAAAGAATAGGCCTTCCTAGTGTTAGTGAACTACAGGCTGTACGTCACTATACAAGATTATCTAATCTTAACTTTGGTGTTGATACAGGTTTTTATCCTCTTGGATCATGTACAATGAAATACAATCCAAAGATAAATGAAGACATGGCTAACCTTGCTGGTTTCACTAATATACATCCTTACCAGGACGAAGATGATGTACAGGGAGCTCTTGCTCTTATGTATGAATTAGGTGAGGATCTAAAGGAAATAAGTGGAATGGCAGGAATCACACTAATTCCAGCAGCTGGAGCTCATGGAGAAAGTACAGGTATAAAAATAATAGATGCTTATCACAAGGCTCATGGCGGTTTTAGAAAAAAAATAATAATACCAGACACAGCTCATGGTACTAACCCAGCCAGCTCAGCTATTGCAGGACATGAAGTTGTTTCTGTAGAAAGTAAGGGCGGTCTACTTAGAAAGAGCGATATAGAATCACTTATAGATAATGATACAGCTGCTCTTATGGTAACAAATCCAAATACTCTTGGTTTTTTTGAGAGTGAACTTGCAGAGATAGCAGAATTGCTTCATGCAAAGGGAGCTTTGTTGTACTGTGATGGTGCAAATACAAATGCTTGGATGGGACAGACGAAACTTGGAGATATGGGTGTTGATGTTATCCAGTATAATCTCCATAAAACATTTTCAACTCCACACGGTGGTGGTGGACCAGGTTCAGGTCCAGTCGTAGTTTCTGAAAAATTGATTCCATATCTTCCTGTTCCGATCGTAGTTAAGGATGGTTCAAAATACAGACTTAAGTATGATCTAAAGGATTCAATAGGAAGGATAAAAGGCTTTTACGGTAACTTTTTAGTTTACGTTAAGGCTTACACTTATCTTCTTAT
>JBAXWW010000063.1:0-8480 GCA_037128215.1 bacterium
TATAAAAGATCCTTAAATAAAGGGGCTTGACTTTATACTGCTCAATAACCATCTTTCCTGATGAAAAAGACACTGTGTTTAAGAAGAAAAGAGAAATGCGCGCATCTTTTTAAAATAATTATTTTTTGGAGGTGTTTTTTATGAAATATGAAATTGCAAACCCTAATAAACAAAGGTCTATGTTCGATCTATTCTTTGGCGATAAGTTCTATGATGATTTCTTTATCCCGGCTAACAATTGGGCTCCGGCAGTAGATATAGTAGATAAAGGAGAAAAATATCTGATTAAGGCCGACCTTCCTGGCGTTGATGAAAAAGATATAAGCCTTGAGGTACAAGATGGTGTTCTTACCATAAAAGGTGAAAGGAAAAATGAACATGAAGAGGAGTTTGATAATGTCTATAGGTCCGAAAGATCCTATGGCTCGTTCTTAAGGTCATTTAATCTCTCTGATATAAAAGAGGAAAATATCAAGGCTGAATATAAAAATGGTATTTTAACAGTTGAGTTACCAAAGGCGGAAGAGAAAAAAGCCAAGAGGATAGAGATAAAACATTAATGTTATTAAAGGGACAGGGAAGGCTTAGAACTTCCCTTCCCTTTTTTTTATTATCGTATTAGTGTGTGCCAATGAGAGTTAAAGGTATTGTTTTTGATCTAGATGGAACTTTAATAGATAGTACTGTTGCTATACTTGATTCTTTGTTTGTAGCAGCAGATTATTACGGTGTTAAGACTGCAATAACTAAAAATGAATCTTATTTATTTATGGGTAAGAGTTTAAGAGAAACGCTAAAATTAATGATGCCAGAAGCTGACCAGGAAACAATAAATAAGGTCGGTAAATATTATGTTGAACATTATTATGAGTTTTGTGTTAAAGATGCAAAACTTTTTCCGGATGTTGGTGAAACAATAAAACAGTTACATAATATAGGTATAAAGTTGGCTGTGGCGACTGCGAAACATTCTGATTGTGCGATACTTGAACTAAAAACAGTTGGTATAGACAATCTATTCCTTTCTATAAGGGGGACAGATAATGGTGTTCCCTCTAAGCCTGACCCAAAGATGCTGTTAGATATTTGCAGCCAATTTTCTCTTAAACCAGAAGAAGTTCTTATGGTTGGTGATACAGATAGAGATGTTATGTTCGGAAAAAATGCAGGTTGTAGTACTTGTGTTGTGAGTCATGGCAATTGGCCTAAAGAAAGATTCATAAAAGAGAACATTATGCCGGACTTTTTCCTAGATAAATTTGATGATCTGCTTAACCACGTGTGACCATAGTATAGACAGAGACTCAGTCTTGTTACTATCGCTAACATAACCCCTACTGATAAGTGTTTGAAATAACAGCTGTTTTAAGTGGTACTGCTTTTGCATAAAAATGCAGTGTATTTGTCTATAAAAATTTTGTTACAAGGGGAATTTTATTAATGCTTATATTTAAACAGATTGTTCTTATTCTTTTGATAGTTTTACCTAGTTTTTCCTATGCTCAAAGTTCTAATGATGAACAGATTAAAAAAATAAATAATGAAGTCGCTGTAAAGTTAAAAACACAGAACTCTTTTGGATGGCAGAAAGATAATACTGTCAAGATGCTTGTTAGAGTTGTTAATCACCAAGTGCTTCTGGACATGAGTAAAGATGATTTTAATAGAATGTTATTAGAATTAGAGAAGACACCTTTATTAGAGGATCTTATAATACTTAAAAATGACCCGTCTTCTGGTATCTCATCTCTTGGTTCTTCAATTAATACTAATATAAAAATATTGTCTCTTCTATATGGTATTGATGATTATAAAAGAGGCGCAATAAAAGCGTTGATTGAAAGAAAACTTATATCTTTAGATTCTATACTAAAGATGGATAAAATAACTTTTTGGGAGAAAATGGAGGCATTAATAGAGGTTCTAGAAGGTCGAGCCTTTTTAAAAGAACAAATTGTCTCAAAAGAAAAACAGAACACAGTTATTGTTGAGCCTGGATCAGATGAGGCAGTTCAAAATATAATTAAAATATCTGGATTAGACGATAATATTAAAAATCAACGCAATGTGGCTTTTCTATTAAACAACAATATTTCTCTAGATAATGTCTTAGTTCCTAATCTTGAAAAGTCACAGGTTGAGAAAAGAATAAAGAAACTAACATTTAGCGAACTGCTATATCTTAGGTCAGAAGATAAAGTAAAATTTATAAAGGATATAATGTTCTTGTATGATGTAAAACTACAAGAAGAAAAGAGTTTGATTTTGATCTTAGATAAATTCAGTTTGAGTGAAGTAATTTATAATATGGAATGGAATATATTGAAACAGCTCCTAGTAAATTATAGTATAGAAGAGAAACAACAACAAAATGATGTTGGCTTAATTATACCAGAGGGACAAAAAATAGAAGATGATGTTGTTGTTTTCTCTGGAAAACCAGTTAAAGGTTATACAGTAAACCCATCTGTTATATCAACTACGGACCATTATAATGATTATGATGACAAAACTTTTCAATCAAAACTAAGAGCATATATTTTAGCATCTTTAGAAACGTCTTTCCCTGGACCAGAAAATGAACTAAAGCGTCTTAATGAGCTTAAAACATTTATGCTTAATAGCACCAGGGCTTATGCTGAAAAAGCTATGGAAGAAATGTATATGGAATTATTTGAAGAAGGTGAATTGCTTCCGCTTAGTATAGAGTTTTTGTCTGATAGAACCATTAGGTCTAGACTAGTAGAATCTTTAGGAATTAGTAGAGTTCCAGGTGGCATAAAGGGGCTGTGTGCTTACTTAAGAGAGCTAATGTCTAATGGTAGAGGTGTCTGGAATATAGATAATGCAAAAGCAGGTTGGGAAGAAAGTTTGAATGAAGTTGAACAGTCTATTGAGATAAAACCTGCTTCTAATTCTGAAAATAAAAGAAAGGGTGTTATTATGCTGGAACAGATATCAAAAAAGATAAAAAACAATGTACCACTTGAAAAGATAGTAAAAAAGGATCCAATTTTAGTAGCTGAAGAAAATCTTGTGGATCTTCTTGATGAGGTCAAGCAAACACCTAAGAAATCTACAGAGATACTCTATCTGGAAAAGGTCAGTGACATAATCGAAATAAAATTATCTAACAGAATAGCTGTAAGCCAAGAACTTCAGGACACATATAAAGAAGTAGCTAATTATTTGAATAGTGGTGATAAAGATAAAAAAATATTTAATGACAGGTTGGCTAAGAATTTTAATATTCAAGCAAATGATATTAAAAAAATAGTAAATAAACTTGTTAGTGCAAAAGGAGTCATAAGCATTAAAGCTGCAGAAGTCCTTTTTGGTACTAAGAGAAGAGAGTTTAAAGACGGCCTCTATTCTATGATGAAAGATTATAGATCTAATGAGGAACTCAGAGATCTATTTCTTTTTCTTAATGTTCTGGTGATAAATAAGAACCCCCTTATATCCTTTGAGTGTAGTCCAAAAATGCCTGTAGCGGAATATCTGTCGGTGATTCTGTCTGGTGATAATGAATGGATACTTAATGATCTTAAGTCATATAATATGCAAGAAGAATTAAATAAGAGACTTACTTTTATAGATACTGAAAAGACCACGTCTACTATAAGTGCGATAAAAATAAAATAATCTGTAAGGGTTATAGAGATAATAAAAAAATTATTTTGTGGCTTTAAGTATATCTACAAGATCCCATGGCTTGTATGCGTAATAACTTGCAGGAGCCTCTTTTAGTGTCTTTGCAGAATTAGCACCCCAGGTTACAGCTATTATAGGCACTCCTGCTCTTACACAGGAATCTATATCCCTTATCTCATCACCTACATATATTATTTCATCACGTCTATATTTTTCTGTTTTTGCTAGTTTTTTTAAGTGTCTTGATTTTCCAAAAGCAGGACAATTAGTATACATAAAACTGAATAGACTCCCGACATTATTGCTCTCTAATATTTTTAGAGTATTTTGCGTTGAATTAGAGGTTAAGATACCCAGTTTGTATTCTTTGCTCAATTCCTCAAGAGCTTCTTTCATCCCTGGAAAAATTGTTACGTTGTCGTATCTGTTGCTGATTATCCTTCTAATCTCTCTTGCCCATAAAAGAAGTCTTATTTTTCCAAGCTTTAGGTGTGATGTTAAAAATTCCTTGAATGAAAGGTCCCTTATTACAGGAGAATCCTGTATAGGTTTGTATTTATATTTTCCAGCAAGAGCGTTTGCTGCTTCTATGCCGATATGGAATGTATCTGCGATAGTACCATCAAGGTCAAAAACTATGGCTTTTATACTTTTTTGTGTCATAATTTCTCTTGTATATATATAAAAGAATTGCTTGTAAACCTTTGCTTGGAGGGATTTTTAATGCACACGGCTAAATGGCGGGATTTTTCTTTTTCTGGTAACTATATAAATGGTCGTTTTGTAATCCCTGAACATCCAAGTTCTAGCTTTCAAAAAATGAACCCAGCTAACCTCAAGGAACATATAGTTGACATACCTGTATATTATCCTCATGGAGATGAGGCGGTAGATAGGGCAAAAGAAGCTTTTGAGCAATGGTCAAACCTTCATAGCGTTAAACGTCTTGAGTTTCTTAAAAAGCTTAAACATTCAATAGAGATGATGTCGCCATGGTTGGTAGAACTTATATCCAGGGAATTGGGGCGTCCTATTTGGGATGCTAAACAAGAGATCGAGCTGGCTCTTGAGGATATGAACACACTATTTGAATCGCTTGGTTCTTTTGAGTCTTTTACTGAACAACATGTTTTTTCTGATGCTGACGTCGTAGAATTATATAAGCCTAATGGTGTTGTGGCAGTTGTTGCTCCATTCAACCAGCCTGTGCTTTATCCTGTTCGTTCAATCATAAGCGCATTGTTACTTGGTAATACAGTTGTATATAAACCTTCGGAATTTAGTCCATTAGTTGGCCAGGTTTTAGCAGAGGCTGTTCATGATGCAGGTTTTCCTCGTGGTGTTTTTAATATGGTTCAGGGCGAGAAAGAAATGGCCAGAAGAATAATCAAAAATAATGATGTGTACACTGTATATTTTAACGGCACCTTTGAAACAGCATCTAAAGTAGCTCAATATTTGGCAGATGATTATTGGAAAATACTTGTAATGGGCACAGGCGGAAAAAATGCATCAATTGTTATGCATGATTGTGATATAGAGACTGCAGCCTCAGAGCTTGTTTTTGGTGCCTTTGTAAGTACTGGACAAAGGAGTAATGCTATTAGAAGGATCTTTGTAAGCGATAAGATCTCAGATAAATTTATAGAGATGTTCCATCGTAAATCGAAAAAACTAAAAGTTGGTCATCCTCTTGATGAATATACAGGACAAAAACCATTTATGGGGCCACTTATATCAGACAATGCTATGCAAAATTATTTAAGACTACAGGGGATAGCTCAAAGAGAAGGGGCAGAACTTCTTATGCGTGGAAAGGACATGGAGCTTGCAGCATACAAAGGTTACTACGTTACGCCATCCATTCATATTACAGACGACATAAATGAGCAGGGTGTCTATAACAAAAGCGAAATCTTTGGCCCCAATGTTTCAATAAAAAAATTCTCTGATGTTGAGGAAGCTATAAAATCTCATAATACATGTGAGTATGGTTATGGTCTGAGTATCTTTTCCCAGGAAAAAAATGTTATAGGAGAAATAATAAGAAGGTGCGACGTGGGGCAAGTTTTTATAAATACCATAACTCTTGGAGAATCAGTTAAGTATCCAATCTCTGGGTATGGTAAATCTGGTAATGCAAGACCAGAAGGCTCCTATAATTCTTTTTATCTTAAAAGACCTGTTGTCGTCTATAAAAAGCATGCAGTTAGGTCTGCGCTGGACATATCAACCTATAACGAAATAAAGGATCTGTGATGTTTACATATAAATATAGAAATATAACAATAGCTGCGTTTGTTCTGGTTTTTTTAATAGGTTTTTACTTTGTTGTTTCTTTTGCTTTATTTCTTTATTCTCCAGCTTCTATGAGCAAGGATGAGGCTATAGTAGATATACCAAGTGGTACAACCTTTAGGGCTGTTACACATTTATTATATGATTCAAAGCTACTTAAGAATGAAAAGAAATTTCTAATATTGGCAAGATTAAGACATGCCGGATCTAAAATAAAATCAGGTGAGTTGCGCTTTTATAAGAATATGACCCCTTTGCAAGTCCTTGATAATTTATTAAATGGTGTCCCTGTTACGTATGCGTTTACTGTACCTGAAGGTTTTAATATCTATCAAATAGGACAAGTTCTTGAAGAGAAAGGGATAATAAAACATGCTTCTAGCTTTATCTCTGAATGTAAGAATAAAAAAACTATAAAAGAACTTGGTATAAAGGCAGACAGTGTAGAAGGTTATCTTTTTCCTGAAACCTATGTTGTAGAAAAGGTAAGGGATGTAAAATCGCTTATAAAGATAATGAATAAAAAATATAAAGAAGTTTTTACCCAACAGCTTATAGAGAAATCTCATGAAATCGGCTTAACTGAGCACGAAGTAATTACATTGGCCTCAATAGTTGAAAAAGAAACAGGAGCTGTAGAGGAAAGAAAAAAAGTAGCTTCTGTTTTCTTTAATAGATTAAAAAAGGGAATGAGATTGCAGAGTGATCCTACGACTATTTATGGTATGTGGGAAACTTACAAGGGTAACTTAAGTAAGGATGATCTCCAAAAGTATACTCCATATAATACTTATAAAGTTTTTGGTATTCCAGTGGGACCAATTGCTTCACCTGGTAAGGATTCTATAATGGCTGTTCTTTATCCCGAGAAGACTGATTATTTCTTCTTTGTATCAAAGAATGACGGTACACATGTTTTTACTGCAGATTATGGTAATCATCAAAAGGCTGTTAACAAGTTCCAAAAAGACTCTAAATCGAGAGAAGGTAAAAGCTGGAGAGATCTCTCTAAAAAAACTCAAGCTGTAAAAAAATAATTAATACTAATCTGCACTCAACATTCTTCTAACTAAATTCAGAATCAGATAATCTTGGATTTATAAGTTCTGAAATGTTGGAATGATTTTAACTACAAAATTATTATTCCACTTAGTTTTAAGAGTTCTAACTTAAATCTTTAGAGCGTTTCGGTAATTGCGCAGGAGGTTTTATGAGGGAATTAAAACCGTAGAATTTGTAATTTAACGCGGCTTCCAAGAAAGAAGACCCGTAAAATTATCTACAAATTCAAGGTTATAATTTCTGAATAAACCGACTAAGCTCCAGCTCTAAAAATTTAAGTTAGAACTCTTAACACTAGGAAGATAATAGAGTTGTTTATTACCCTAATCTCTTCAACATGTTTTTGGCTTTGCTGTAGTATTCATCATTCATAGGTACTAGTTCGAATATCATCTTAAGTTTGTTCTTTGCATCTTTTAGGTCTGGATATGTTTCTGAGACAACGGCCTTTTCATAAAGAGATTTTGCCTGATTATGCTTTTCTTTCTTGATCTTGCTTATACCTTCTAATGCAGCCTGGTTATATGCAAATAGTACCAATACCCTGTTATATACTTTTAATGCTTCATCAGAAGCTTCTGATTTTCTAAGAAGACCAGCTTCTTTTATCATAGGTGCAAATATCTTATTGGTTACTTCAACTACTTTTTTGTTCATTGCTACAGCCTTAAGAAAAGAATCTCTACCGGCTTTTTTCTGTCCCATGTTTATTATTCTCTGTGATAGTTCATATGTTCTGGAATAATCTTCTTTCTGAAAAGCTCTTGCCATCTGTTTTGCGAAGATCCCGCCCATTGGTGCTTCTTGTACTGTTGTTTCAGGAACTGTTGTCATCTTCTTCTGTATTTCTTTTTCTGCAGAGATTAGACCTTCATATGCAGAGTCATTATATTCATCTAAAGTTATTACTTTCATGAAGACATTCATTGCCTGTTCGTAGTTTGTCTCTTTTAGTTCTCTATATCCATCTTCCAATAACTTAGAAATAAGTTCTCTTTTATCTACATCTTTTTGTATCTCACCGATTTTGTCGTCTACGGAAGCCAATTTACCTAAAGCTTCTTCACATGCAGCTATAAATGACGGTGCTATCGTTGACTCAGGTATCATAGAAAAATAAGTTAACATCGAATTCTTTGCCAAAGAGTAATTTCTTGACTTAAAGTGATATTCTGCAAGTTTAAAATAATTAATAGCTTTTACTCTGTCTTCCTGACTTAATTTTGCATCAGTTATTTCTTGCTCTATACTTGCTAATTGTTTAAGTTCTGCGACGTTAGTGTTTATTTTAGGTGTAACTCTGGCCTCTCTTTCTCCTCCAAGCACTATCCATGTTAGAGCAAATACTGCAAGGCTTACTGTTAACGCTGTTATTATGTTCTTTCTTGTAAATTTAGATGATTTTTTTGTATATTTCTTTTCAAAAGATGATTCAAGAATGGATGGTGTTGAAAGGCTCTGCTTTT
>JBAXWW010000064.1:0-8477 GCA_037128215.1 bacterium
CTTGGGATAGAGAACAAGATCACGACACTCTAAAAAGATTCCTTATAGAAGAAGCTTATGAGGTTATAGAAGCAATAGAGAATAAGGATTTCTTACACCTAAGGGAAGAACTTGGTGACCTCTTGTTACAAGTTGTCTTTCATGCTCAAGTAGCTGAAGAGAATGGGCTTTTTAAGATACAGGATGTTATAGATGAAATACATTCCAAGTTATTAAGAAGACATCCTCATGTTTTTCAGGATGCGACAGTTAATAATTCTAGAGACGTAGAAGTGCAATGGGAAGATATAAAGAGAAAAGAGAAGAAAGGTGATGTTAATAAGCCAGAACGTTCTGCTATAGATGGTGTTCCACTAGCTATGCCATCAACTTTACAAGCAGTTCGTCTTACAGAAAAAGCTAGCCGAGTTGGTTTTGATTGGAATAATACAGCTGATGTTGTTAGTAAAATAGACGAAGAGTTATTAGAACTCAAAGACGAATTAAAGAAAAATGATAGGGCAAAAATTGAACATGAGCTTGGTGATATATTATTTGCAGTATGTAATTTATCTCGCCATTTAAATATGGATCCAGAAGAAGTACTTAGAAAATCTTTGATCAGATTTAGAGAAAGATTCAAAATGATGGAAAAATTAGCCTCTGAAAAGGGGAAAGAGATAAAAGATTTTGATCTAGAACATCAAGATAAATTTTGGGAACAAGCAAAAAAGATTTTAGACAAATAAAATGAACAAGCTCCCTTCAAAAAAAATCGATGTAGTTGCTGCTGTGATCACAGACGATGTAGGCAGGATACTGGTTACCCAAAGAGGTTCTGAGATGGATTTTTCTGGTAAATGGGAATTTCCTGGCGGTAAAATAAAAGAAGGTGAAACAGCAGAGCTTGCTCTTAAAAGAGAAATAAAAGAGGAACTGTTGCTTGACATAGAGACAGGAGAGCTTCTCCTTGCATGGGTCTATAAATATCCTTTTGCAGAAGTTAAATTTATGGCTTTTAAGGCAAAGATAAGTAGCGGAGAACTAACGCTCTTGGAACATATGGATTTTAAATGGATAAATACTCCTGTAGGTCTTAAGGGTTTGGACTGGGTTCCTGCTGACAACATTCTTGTTGATTTTTTGAATAAGTAGAAAGCGATTGAGAATCCCACCGTTACAATGTAATATCGACCTCTAGCTAGCTGGAGGTCTTTATGAACGTTAAAAAACTCATGGGTCTTGGAACTGCTCTTATAACTCCATTTAAGAATGGCGGAGAAATAGATTATGATTCTCTTTCTAGGATCATAGAGTTCCAAATATTGTCGGGGGTTGATTATCTTGTAATGGCTGGTACTACTGGCGAAGGTGTTACTCTTGAAGATGAAGAACTTATGAGCCTTTTAAAATTTACTATTAAAAAAGTAAATAAAAGGATTCCTGTAGTTGCTGGTTGTGGAGGAAATAACACTAAATCTCTTATAAAAAAGATGGAACTACTCAATAGTTTGGAACTAGATGCATATCTAGTAGTTAGTCCGTATTATAATAAGCCGAGCCAAGAAGGACTTGTTAAACATTATACAGAAATAGCAAAAGCAGCTTCTAATATCCCTATTATACTTTATAATGTTCCAGGAAGAACAGGCGGATGGATAATGCCTGCTACAGTTCTTAAACTGGCTTCAGAATGTAATAATATTGTCGCTATCAAAGAAGCAAGTGGTAATGTTAACTTTTCTATGGAAATGTATCAGCATGTTTCGTCAAAAAAACCAGAGTTTATCTTTCTGTCAGGAGATGATTCTTTTACTCTTGCATTAATAGCTATGGGATACAGCGGTGTTATAAGTGTAGTTTCTAATGAGGCTCCAAAACAGATGAAGAAGATAGTTTCCGATGCTATGAATGGTGATTTTAATTCTGCGGCTAAGGGACATTATAAACTACTGGACCTTATGAACGTAAATTTTATAGAGACCAGCCCAGGTCCAGTTAAGTATGCAATGAAGAAACTCGGATATGGTGATGGGACTGTAAGATTGCCTCTTAGTGAGTTAAAGAACACAGAAAAAATGGATGAAGTTCTAAAAGAATATTTATAAGTGGGAAGTGAAAATGGATTTATCTTTAGTTATCATAACTTTAAACGAAGAAAACAATATAGAACGTTGTATAGAATCTGTTAAATTTGCCAAAGAGATTATTGTCGTAGATTCAGGGAGTACAGACAAAACAAGAGAGATAGCAGAATCTTTGGGGGCAAAAGTAATACATCAGGAATGGCTTGGTTACGGTGCTCAGAAAAAATTTGCTACACAACAAGCTACTTGTTCTTGGGTCTTGTCTCTTGATGCTGATGAGTGGCTAAGCGAAGCTATTCAAGATGAAATAAAAGAAGTTCTTACTAGAGACGGCATGGGATACAACGTGCATTCTATGAGAAGATTGAGCCAGTACCTGGATAAGTGGATATATTTTGGAGGCTGGTTCCCAGACTGGCAAATGAGATTATTTAGGAATGGCTTTGCGCAATGGGATGAAACAGAAGGGATCCATGAGACGATAAAAACTAAACAGCCTACAGCAAGGCTGGCTGGTGTTATTTATCACAAACCATTTGAGAGCATAAAGGAACAAGTTGATGTTAATTTTAAATATGCAAAACTGATAGCAGATAAAAAATTCAAAGCAGGTAAACGACAATACTCTTCATATTCTATAATCGTAAAGACTCTTTTTCGTTTTATAGAGAATTTTGTTTTTAAAAGTGGTTTTAAAGACGGTATAAGAGGTTTTATAATAGCTGTTAATTCCGCTCAATCCTATATGATGCAACTCTATCATCTGCATAGGAAATCAACAAAAGAAAAGGTAGAATAATGTCTGGATTCGTACATCTTCATCTTCATACTAGTTACTCTGTTTTAGACGGTGCTATAAAGATACCTGATCTTTCTCACAGACTAAAAGAACTAGACATGAAAGCTTGTGCAATGACTGATCATGGTGCCATGTTTGGTGCTGTAAAATTTTATAAGGAAATGAAAAGTAAGGGAATAAAGCCTATCATAGGTTGCGAAGGCTATATGACCGCTGGGTCCAGGTTCACCAAAAAAGATGACAATTTTCATTTAGTGTTACTTTGTCAGGATAAGGAAGGTTACAAGAACCTATCTAAACTTGTTACATCTGCTTACACAGAGGGTTTCTACTATAAACCAAGAATGGATAGGGAGCTTCTTGAAAAATATAACAAAGGGCTTATAGCAACTAGCGCCTGTCTTAAGGGAGAGATTTCACAGCTCCTATTACATGGTAAGGATGATGAAGCTAAAACAATAGCCAAGTGGTATAAAGATGTTTTTGACGGCCGTTTTTATCTTGAACTTCAGGATAACGGGATAGAAGAACAGTACTTAGTTAATGAAAAAATAATTAAGCTTTCTATGGAACTTGATATCCCAATAGTCGCTACCAACGACTGTCATTACATAAAGAAAAGTGATGCTTTTATACAAGAGGTTCTTCTTTGTGTATCTACTAAGAAAACACTTGAAGACAAAAACAGAATGAGAATGTCCACAGATGAATTCTATGTAAAAACAGAACAAGAAATGGCCTCTGGATATTTTAAAGAATATCCTCAGGCTCTAACTAACACTTTAAAAATAGTTGATCAGTGTGATTTTTCTTTTAAAACAGGCATACATTACTTGCCTGTTATAGGTAATGATGAGGAAGAAAGTAAAAAGATAATAGAAGAAGATTCATGGAAAGGTTTAGATACTAAGACTGTACCGGAAGATAAGAAAGAAATATACCATGACAGATTAAGATATGAATTAGATGTAATCAAAAAAATGGGGTACTCCAGCTACTATCTAATAGTTAGTGATTTTATAAATTGGGCAAAAAAGAATAATGTTCCAGTAGGACCAGGAAGAGGTTCTGGTGCTGCTTCTCTAGTTGCTTATGCGCTTGGTATCACTAATCTTGACCCAATAACCTATGACCTGATCTTTGAAAGGTTTTTAAACCCTGAAAGAGTAAGTCTGCCAGACTTTGATATAGATTTTTGTAGCAGAAGAAGAGACCAAGTCTATGAATATATAGTAAGCAAATATGGAAAAGATTATACGACTAAGATAACAACTTTTGGGTTTTTGAAGGCAAAGAGCGCAATTACCGACGTAGGGAGAGTATTAGGTCTTACAGTAAAAGATATAAAGGAAATAACTTCTCTAGTTCCTCTATTGGATGATAAAGAAACTATAAAAGATGCTATAAATAAGGAACCTGAATTAAGAAAACTTTTACAGGAAAAGGAACAAAACAAACAATTAATAGACCTTGCTTGTGCTATAGAAGGGGCTGTAAGGAACGTTGGTGTTCATGCTGGAGGAGTAATAATATCCAGTATTCCAATCGTAGAGATAGTACCTCTTATACCTGCTGCTGATGGAATAATAGCGACTCAATTTGATATGAAAGATATAGAGGAAGTCGGCCTTGTTAAGTTTGACCTTCTAGCAATAGAAACGCTTACCATAATGGATGATGCTCTTACTTACATAAGAAAATTCAAGAACATAGAATTTGATATAGATAATATAAATCTTTATGATCCTAAAATATATGAAATGCTTAGTCGTGGAGACACAATAGGAATTTTCCAGCTTGAGTCCACTGGTATGCAAAAATTACTTAGAGATCTTGTCCCTGATTGTTTTGAAGACATAATAGCAGTTAACGCTTTATATCGACCAGGTCCACTTGGTGGAGGAATGGTCGATCAATTTATAAACAGAAAACATGGAAGAGAAGAAATAGAATATCCATTCCAAGAACTTGAATCAATACTCAAAGAAACGTATGGAATCATTGTTTATCAGGAACAGGTTCAAAGAATAGCATCTACCCTAGCTGGTTATTCTCTTGGAGAAGCGGACCTTCTTAGAAGAGCGATGGGAAAGAAAAAGCCCGCAGAAATGGCAAAACAAAAAGAAAGGTTCATTGCTGGGGCAAAAGAAAAAGGACATGACGCTAAAGACTCAGAAGACGTTTTTGATCTGATGGCAAAGTTTGCAGAGTATGGTTTTAACAAAGCACATGCCGCTGTATACGCTCTTACAGCTTATAAAACCGCATATATGAAGTACTATTACCCTGCAGAATTCTTGTCTGCACTGCTTACATCTAAAATGGGTAAAGACGTTGATTCTGCCAATCTATACATAAGTGATGCTATTGCACATGGGATAAAAGTTCTTTCTCCAGATGTAAACGAGAGTTTTTATGATTTTGAGCCAAGAGGAGAAAATATAAGGTTTGGTTTTGGTGGAATAAAGAACATAGGAACCTCAGCAATAGAAAATATTCAGGAAGAAAGATCTTCTGGGAATCTTTTTAAAGGTTTTGTAGATTTTTGCTGTAGGGTTGATACTAGAAGAGTTAATAAAAAGACGCTGGAAAATCTTATAAAAGCAGGAGCCTTTGATTCTTTTTCAATAAACAGAGGAATCCTGTTTAACAATTTAGATAAAATAATGAATTATGCGATAGACATGAAAAGAGATGCTGAATCTGGGCAGTGCAGTTTGTTCGGTAATGCATCTGCAACCTGTGAATATGATGAGAGCCTTATAGATCAAGCTGTAACTAAGTGGGATAAACAAGAACAACTACAGCATGAAAAAGAAGTAATAGGTTTCTATATATCCAGTCATCCTATGGATCTGTATGAATCTATTTTAAGAGTTTCTGGTGTTCCAGAAATACATTCCTTACAGCATGTTCCACCAGAGAGTAACATAATTGCTGCAGGCATAATGACACTTAGCAAAGAGATAGTTACCAAGACTGGTTATGTAATGGGTATTTTTACCATAGAGGATAAAACAGGAAGAATAGAGGTTGTTGCGTTTAAGGATGTCTATAGGGAGATACAGAAGATTACAGGTTTGAGCGCTACTCCAGCTCTTTGTTTTGGAAAACTGTCCAATGATTCTGGGGTTAATAAAATAATGGTTGAAAAAGTTAAATTACTTGAAGAAAAGGATTTTACCCTTGATATAAAAACACGTGGAGACAAAATATCTAAAGATGCACTAGAAGAAATATTTAATGTATTACCTAAAAATTCAGGTTTTATACCTTTGAATATGGAATTGGTCTTTCCTAATGAGGGTGCCGTGGTTCTAAATCTTGGTTCAGGTAATATAGGCGACTGTTCTACAGCTTGTTCTAAGATAAAAGAACTTAATGGTAAGGAGGTTACGATAAAATGGTCACTAGAAGTATAAAGATCCTTTTTTTCTTATTATTCTTATCAATAAATCTACAAGCAATAGAACCATTGGTTGTTGACGGTAGTGCTGTTATAGAAGGGAACCCTTCTAAAGCAAAAGATGATGCACTTAATAACGCATATGAATCAGCACTAAAGAATGTTGTTTCCAGCCTTTACAGTGAGGATGTTGTAAAAGCAAATGATCTAAAATTAGCTAAAATGTACAAGAAAGCAGGCTCTTTTATAACTAGTTCCAAAGTAATATATCAAAAACAAAACAGCGATGTTGATTCTATGGATGTAAGAGTTCAGGTAACAGTGGATGTACAATCAATGAAAGAATATATGGCTGAAAATGGTATAGTACTTAGCGGTGACAAACTTTCTACAATATTACCTTTAATAGTTGAAAGGACTTCTGCAGAGGGTCAAGGACAATACTGGTGGGGAGAAGCATCAAAGAATGGACTTGCTGTAAAAAAATCTTTTTCAGATATAGAGAAAGCTTTATCCAAATATTTTGCCCAGTCTAACTTTAGCCTTATAGATCCGTATTCTAATCAACTATCATCGAATGTTCCTGATTCTTATAGATACATGGATCTAAAATCACAGGAACTTATAAAACTTGGACAGTTATTCAATACGGGTATTGTCTCTACAGGATATGTGTGGACTTCCTGTAAGAGGACGGAGGAGTTAAGTCAGACAACATGTGATACTAATTTATCTATACAAGTTTTATCTACTGAAACAGGTAAAATAATAGCTGCTAAAAGAACCCAAGAAGTAGGTGTTGCTTCTACAAATGACGAGGCTAGAACTATTAGTAGGGCCAGAGCCTGTAAGACGGTAGCTGATAGTGTTATTTCTCAGTTAACACATAAATGGGATAAGCGTTCAGCGTCAAATTATACTGTAATCCTTAAAGGGCTTAAAGATTATTCCAAGTATCTTAAAATAAGAGATGTTCTTACTGGAAGACAAATACCTGGTTATACCAATGTCATAGAAAGATATCAGTCTAATGGTACTCTTATCTTTGAAGGAGAGAAAAGAGGAGCATCGCAAAGCCTACAAAGCAATATAATGTCAAAATGTTTTGATAACGGTGGTGCAAGCGTAATAAATTCAGATGACAGCTCTTTGGAAATACAGGTAATATAGGAAGTCCTTTTATAATGAATACTGAGCAAATAAAAATATTAGGTAAGATTGATTACGACTCTGCTGTTAATATACAACTTGCTGAACGTCAAAAAGTTAAAGATGGTTTAAGTTGTGGTACTATTTTTTTTCTAGAGCATGTACCGCCAGTAATAACTCTTGGGAGGAATGCCATAAATAGTAATATCTTGTTTCCAAGGAAACTACTGGAAAACAAAGGCTATCATGTAAGAGATGTTAGTAGAGGTGGGGATGTTACAGTCCATGAACCAGGCCAACTGGTAGTGTATTTTGTTATGCCTCTAAAAGCAAAGGCTGTAAGAAACTTTGTAGATGGTATTGTAGGAAGTATTAGGACCTGTTTACTGGAGTCTTTTGGTGTGCAAACTTTTTTTGATGAAACCAAACCAGGACTTTGGGTTAATGAAAAGAAAATATGTTCAATAGGATTTGATCTAACACAAAAGGTTAGTATGCACGGTGTGGCCATTAATGTCTGTAATAGCCTAGAGGGCTTTTCACTGATAGTGCCATGCGGCCTTAGTGGGGTAAAAATGACCACACTAACTAAAGAAACAGGAAGGCCTGTCTCTCTTGAAGAGCTTACAGACAAACTGACTGATAAATATCTTTCTCTGTTTTAATATCTTTTAACAATATCAACTTAATGCTATTATTATCGCCATGATAGTATCTGAATATAAACCTATGGAAGAAATAATAACTCTTCTTGGCGATAAGAAAAAAATATTTTTAATCGGTTGTGGAGATTGTGCCACAGCCTGTAGGGTCGGTGGTCTAGAAGATCTACCAAAGATCGCAGAAAAATTGCGAGAATGTGGCAAAGAGGTCGTCGGCTGGTTTGTACCTTTTCAAGGCTGTTTGCAGGCAAAAGTTAAGATAGAATTAAAAGCAGTTAAAAACTTGATAGAGGAAGCTGAAGCAATACTTTCTTTTTCCTGTGGCGCTGGTACTCAGACGTTGGTAAAACTTTTTCCTGAAAAAATTATATATCCTGGAGTTAATACTGCTTTTC
>JBAXWW010000065.1:0-8466 GCA_037128215.1 bacterium
GCACCAATATTACCAGTTGCAGAACTCAATTAAGCACCTCCGCTTTGCCGCCTGATTTTTGAATTTTTTCAACTGCAGTCTTACTGAATTTATGTGCTTTCACAGTATATGACTTTGTAAGTTCTCCAGTACCAAGTATTTTAACACTATCTTTCTGAGAAGCTTTAATAATATTTAGATCTACTAAAGTATCTGGTGTTATTTCACTTGTATTTGGAAGAGTATCTATTCTTGTAAGGTTGATAACAGTATATTCTTTTTTGAAAACAGCATTACTAAAACCGAATTTAGGAAGTCTTCTCTGCAAAGGCATCTGTCCACCTTCGAAGCCTACCTTGTGATAACCACCACTTCTAGCTATCTGTCCTTTATTTCCCTTAGTCGCTGTAGAACCGTGGCCGCTACTGTTGCCTCTGCCAAGTCTCTTGTTTTTCTTTTTAGCGCCTTTACTTGGCTTTATATCTTCTAATCTAGTCATCGTCATAGTGTAACCTCTACCATGTGAATTATTTTATTTATCATTCCGCGAACACAACGAGTATCCTCTAGAACAACTACTTTGTTAAGTTTTGTAAGTCCAAGACCTAATACTGTAGCTCTCTGTTTTGGGTTGCATGATATAGTACTTTTTATAAGTTTCACCGTCAGTGTTTTTTTAGTACTTGGTGCTTTCGCCTTGCTGGTCGTTTTTTTAACAGTCATTTTTATCTACCTCTTACCTTGATATCATATCGTTAAGAACAAGACCCCTGGACTCAGCATAAGCTTCAGGATCTTTCATACACATAAGTCCGTCAAGAGTTGCTTTTACGACGTTATGAGGATTGTTTGAACCCAAACTCTTTGTAAGGATGTTCTTGAATCCAGCAACTTCAAGCACTGCTCTAACTGCTCCACCAGCTATTATACCTGTTCCCTTACGAGCAGGTTTCATAACAACCTCGGCAGAACCAAATTTACCTACTATAGCGTGAGGAATAGTTCCCTCGTTTAGAGGAACTTTCTTCATAGTTTTCTTGGCCTTCTCAGAAGCTTTCTTTATCGCCTCTGGAACTTCTGCTGCCTTACCAAGACCAACTCCTACGCGACCTTTTCCATCGCCAACAACAACAAGTGCAGAGAAACTAAATCTCTTTCCACCTTTTACAACCTTGGCAACTCTATTTATCGCGACTATTTTATCAAGATATTCAGAGTTTTCTGTTCTTTCATTATGCGACGCCAAACAACACCTCCTAAACCTATATGGTCAGACCAGCTTCTCTAGCTGAATCAGCCAATGCTTTTATTGTTCCATGATACTTGTAACCATTTCTATCAAAGACGACTTGTTTTATATTTTTCTTCAAAGCCTCTTCTGCTATCTTCTTACCAAGTTTTTTTGCACCCTCGATATTAGCCTTAACCGTACCCTTCATTCCCTCGTCCATAGTTGAACAGTTAATAAGAGTACTGCCAGCCTCATCATCTATAAGCTGAACATTAAAATGTTTATCACTTCTGAAAACACTCATTCTTGGGCATTCAGCTGTGCCGGATATTTTTTTTCTTATCCTATCCTTTCTATATTTTCTTGCAGTGAGCCTCTCGCTGGTCACTTTTTTAATCTGCTTAGACATTTCTCAAAATCCTCCCTTACTTGCTACCGACAACTGCTTTTCCGACTTTCTTCTTAATATATTCACCAGAGTATCTGATTCCTTTTCCTTTATAAGGTTCAGGGGCTCTTAGTCTTCTTATTTGAGCAGCAACTTCACCTATTAATTGTTTATCGCAACCTTCAAGTTTTATTTTAGGGCTTCCTTTACCAGATTCAACTACTGCTGTTATGCCCTTTGGAATAAAATAATCTATAGAGTGAGAATGTCCAACATATATATTTAGAACATCCTTTCCTCTCATCTGAGCACGATATCCAACACCGACTATTTCTAGATCTTTTATAAAACCAGCAGAAACACCGTGTACCATATTATTTAAAAGAGCTCTTGAAAGACCATGTAGGGCTCTTGAATCTCTTTCTTCGTTAGCACGTACAAGAACAAGATGATCATTCTCCTGTTTAACACTTATTGCCTCAGGAAGAGTATGTTCAAGATGTCCCTTAGGACCTGTGATCTTGACCTTTGTTCCGTTCACTTCGATCTTCACGCCCTTTGGTATTACAATCGGGCTTTTACCTACTCTAGACATATAAAAATTCTCCTTATCTTATTTCTACCAAACCTGACAGATAACTTCTCCACCGACGTTCTGTTTTTTAGCTTCTTTATCAGACATAACACCTTTTGATGTTGTTACTACAGTAAGACCATAGCCATCAAGTGCCTTTGGTATCTGAGTAGCTCCTCTATAAAGACGTCTTCCTGGTCTACTCATTCTATCTAAATTAGAAATAACGGATTTTCCGTCTTTGTATTTTAAATAGATTTTTATAACACCATGAAATTTATCACTGACGCTGTAATCAGAGATAAAACCTTCGTTCTTAAGAATTCTTAGAACTTCAAGTTTTAATTTTGATGAAGGAACAGCCACCCTTTGAAGGTTAGCCATACATGCGTTCCTTATTCTTGTAAGTAAATCTGATATCGGATCCTGATGCATTTTTCCTCCCTTACCAACTTGCCTTAGTTACGCCAGGAATCTCACCCTTCAGAGCAAGAGACCTGAAACAAAGTCTACATAAATCGAATCTTCTTATATATGCTCTTGCGCGACCGCAAACCTGACATCTATTTCTTTTTCTCACCTCAAATTTGGGCGCTTTTTTCATGTTTTCAAACTTACACTGCTTAGCCAAGTTAAATTACCTCCTAAATAATTACTGCCTAAATGGCAAACCCATGTGAGTCAATAAAGCTCTGCCTTCTTCATCAGTCGTGGCAGTTGTCACTATGGTTATATTCATTCCTCTTGGTTTATCGATCTTGTCATAGTTTATTTCTGGGAAAACTATTTGTTCTTTAAGACCAAGAGTATAATTTCCTTTTCCGTCGAACGCTTTTGGAGAAAGTCCTCTAAAATCTCTAACTCTTGGAAGAGCTAGATTTATAAGACGATCAAAAAATTCGTACATTTTTTCTCTTCTTAATGTAACTGAAACACCGATTTTCTGCCCTTCTCTCAATTTGAATCCAGCTATTGATTTCTTAGCTTTTGTTATAACAGGCCTTTGTCCAGTTATAGCAGTGATATCTCTTAGAGCAGCATCAAGAACCTTTGGCTCTGTAAGCGCATCTGATGTAGAAACGTTAACTACTATTTTTTCCATTCTTGGGACTTGCATAATATTGCTTCCCTTGAACTGCGCCTTTAACGCTGGAACGACCTCTTTCTTATATTTTTCCATTAATCTAGCCACTGCGAATCCTCCTAGATAGTCTTCTCACATTTTTTGCAATAACGTACTTTTTTATCATTCACCATTTTATAACCGGACTTAACACCCTTGTTACAATGTGAACAAAAAAGCTGAACGTTACTTATGCTTATAGGGGCTTCCTTCTCAGTTCTACCACCGCTAGGTTTTCCTTGAGTTGGCTTGCTGTGCTTTTTAACCATGTTAAGTTTTTCAACAAGCACCCTTGTCCCTTCGTTTATTACTTTAAGGACTTTCCCTGTTTTCTTTTTTTCTTTTCCTGTAATAATTAAAACCGTATCACCTTTACGTATCATTTCATAAACTCCCTTATAATACCTCTGGAGCCAAAGAGATAATTTTTGTGAATTTTCTAGCTCTTAATTCTCTAGCAACAGGGCCGAATATTCTTGTTCCAACAGGCTCATTTTGATCATTAATAATAACAGCTGCGTTATCATCAAATCTTATGTAAGATCCATCTTCTCTTCCTAGTTCTTTTCTTGTTCTTACTACTACTGCTTTTGCAATACTTCCCTTCTTCAATTTGGACAAAGGAATCGCAGTCTTAATAGAAACAACGATTATGTCACCTATTCTGGCATATCTTCTTCTTGATCCGCCAAGGACTTTTATACAAAAGACCGATTTAGCACCTGAATTATCAGCAACGTTTAAAACACTCTCAATCTGTATCATAGCTGAACCACCTTCCTAGTTATCTTAACAAGATTCCATCTCTTAGTTTTACTAAGAGGGCGAGAATAACTGATAGTAACCTCGTCGCCTAAATTAGCTTCTTGTTTTTCATCATGAGCATAATATTTCTTATGCGTCGTGATGAATTTTCCATACTTAGGATGTTTATATTTTCTAGCAACACTAACGACTATAGTTTTGTCCATCTTGTCGCTGACAACAACTCCGTCTAGTGTTTTTAGTTGTCCTCTGGTCTGATTCATCTATTTGCCTCCGCGCTTTTCATTTAATATTGTCTTAACCCTTGCAAGGTGCCTTCTTTTTGTAAGGATCTCATGTTTGTTTGTAACTGAGCCTGTAGCCATCTGCATACGGGTTTTAAAAATATCTTCATTGATCTCTAGTGCCTTTGCATTAAGATCTTTGGTAGCTAGTGCTCTTAATTCTGTAGATTTTGATTTCTTCATAATTATAATCCCTCTCTTGCTACAAACTTAGTCCTGATCGGTAGTTTGCTTGACGCTGTAGTAAGAGCTTCGCGTGCTATCTCTATAGTAACACCTTCCATTTCGTAAAGGATTCTTCCTGGCTTTACAGGTGCAACATATTCTTCTATAGGACCTTTACCTTTTCCCATTCTTACTTCTGTTGGTTTCTTTGTATATGGTTTGTCTGGAAATATTCTTACCCAAACTCTACCACCTTTTTTAACAGATCTGGATATAGCTACACGTGCAGCTTCTATCTGTCTGCCAGTTATCCATGCTGAATCAAGAGACTGAAGACCAAAGTCCCCAAAACTAAGAGTACTACCTGAAGTCGCATTGCCCTTCATTTTTCCTCTCATTTGTTTTCTGTATTTTGTCTTCTTAGGACCTAGAGCCATTTAAAGCACCTCTTTCTTTTGTATTTATAATGTCGCCTTTATAGACCCAAACTTTTAGGCCTATTATTCCATATACAGTTTTTGCTTCTGCTGTACCATAATCGATATCTGCTCTTAATGTATGAAGAGGAACTGAACCCTCTACGTACCATTCACTTCTTGCTATTTCTGCTCCACCAAGTCTTCCAGAGCATCTTATCTTTATTCCTTTAGCGCCAAATTTTCTGGCATTAAATATTGATTTCTTCATAGCTCTTCTAAAAGCAACTCTCTTCTCAAGTTGAAGCGCTACGTTCTCAGCTATAAGAACTGCATCAAGTTCAGGTCTTTTAACTTCTACTATGTTAAGAACGATCTCGTTCTTTGTGAATTTTTTAAGATTCTTCTTTAGAAGTTCAATGCCCTGACCTTTTTTACCGATTATTACACCTGGTCGTGCAGTATAAACGTTAACCTTTATTTTATTAACAGCTCTTTCTATTTCTACCTTGGAAACGCCTGCAAATTTAAGACTGTCTTTTACATGAGCTCTTATCTTTAGATCCTCATGCAAATTGGTGCTATAATTTTTATCAGCGTACCAACGTGATATCCATGTTTTATTAACGCCTAATCTAAATCCTATTGGATGTACTTTTTGCCCCAAGTTCAATCCCTCCTATTTCTCGTCTAATATTACGTTTAGGTGACTCATACGTTTTCTTATAGTAGTCGCTCTTCCCTGAGCTCTTGGAAGAGATCTTTTCATTGTAGGACCTTCATCAATCCATACTTTTTTAACATAAAGTTTATCTACGTCGAGAGTTCCTTTATTTTCTGCATTAGAGACTGCACTCATAAGAGTCTTAAGAAGCATTTTTGCTCCTCTCTTGTTAGTAAACTTAAGAGTACCAATAGCATCTCCTACCATTTGTCCTCTTACAAGATCTGAAACCAATCTCATTTTACGAGGCGATATTCTTACGTATCTTGTTTTAACCTTAACTTCCATGACTTATATCTCCTTAGTTCCTCTTCTTATTTAGATGCTGAGGCAGATGGTGCAGGCTTATCTGCTTTTTCTGCTCCATGGCCATGGAATGTTCTGCTCAAGGCAAACTCACCCAATTTATGTCCGACCATATTCTCTGTTACAAAAACTGGTACGAATTTTTTTCCATTATGAACAGCAAGAGTATATCCTACCATCTCAGGAAAAATCGTCGAACGTCTTGACCAAGTTTTTATAACCTGTCTGCTATTTGTAGAACTTGCAACCTTTTTCATTAAATGATCATCACAAAAAGGACCTTTCTTTAACGATCTAGCCAATTTCCTATCCTCCCTTAATTAAGCCAAGTGACGGCTTCTAACTATATACTTCTGGGTTCTTTTGTTCTTTCTTGTCTTATAACCCTTTGTTGGTTTACCCCAAGGAGTTACTGATGGTCTTCCACCTGATGTTCTTCCTTCTCCACCACCGTGTGGATGGTCAACAGGGTTCATTGCAACACCTCTTACTCTAGGTCTGATTCCCAACCATCTTGATTTTCCAGCTTTACCAATATTTATGTTTTCACTTTCAAGATTACCAACACGTCCAATAGTAGCTTTGCATTCAAGAAGAATTTTTCTTACTTCACCACTTCTAAGTCTTATCTGTGCATACTTGTCTTCTCTTCCAAGTACCTGAACATATGACCCAGCAGATCTTGCTAGCTGAGCACCTCTTCCTGGTTTAAGTTCTACATTGTGTACCAATGTACCTACTGGAATATTCTTAAGAGATAGACAATTTCCAGTCTTGATCTCTGCTGTTTCTGAACTCAAGACTTTATCGCCAACATTCAATCCGTCTGGAGCGACTATATATCTTTTCTCTCCATCGGCGTAGTTAAGTAAAGCGATTCTTGATGTTCTGTTCGGATCGTATTCGATCGTCGCAACAGTTGCAGGAACATCGATCTTATCCCTTTTAAAATCTATTTTTCTATATTGCTGTTTGTGTCCGCCGCCTACCCATCTTACAGTTACACGACCCTGATTATTTCTTCCGCCCTTTCTCGTCTTTGGTTCTAATAAAGACTTAACTGACGGTTTTTTAGCTGTAACTTCTTTAAAGTCAGCAACCGTCATCTCTCTGCGGCTGGGTGTAGTCGGCTTAAAACTCTTGATACCCATTTTATAAAATTCCTCCTGTTACTTTAAACGCCTTCAAATAGCTGTATCTTCTGACCATCTTGCAACGTCACTATGGCTTTTTTAACTTTAGATCTACGACCCTGGTGACGGCCAATCCTTTTCATTTTTCCATGACTTATCATGGTGTTAATATCTTTAACTTTAACATCAAAAAGTTTTTCTATAGCTTCCTTTATCTCTTGCTTGTCTGCACATGTTGCAACTTCAAAGACGTAGGAATTTTGTTTTTCACTTATGCTCGTGCTCTTTTCTGTAAGCAACGGTTTTTTTATAATATCGTAAATTCTTTCCATTATATTCTCCTACGCTATAATTCCATTCATCTTATCTAAGGCAGCCTTTGTAACAATAACGTTCTCATATTTAATTAGATCATATGGATTTATCTGTTCTGGTTTTACAGTTTTTACTCCATATATATTTCTTGCAGAAAGAGTAAGTTCTTTATTCTCATTATCAACGATTAAGCACTTCTTTATATTGAAGCTCTTAAGAAGTTTGCTAATGGTTTGTGTTTTTGTTTCAGAAAGTTTTAGACTGTCTATAACAAAAAAGTTATCTGACTTAACTCTATCAGAAAGAGCAGAACGCAATGCACTCTTATACATTTTCTTGTTTATTTTCTGTGTATATGCTCTTGGATGAGGACCGAAGACAATACCACCGCCGTATTGTAATGGCGATTTACTGCTACCAGGTCTAGCGCTACCTGTTCCTTTTTGTTTAAATAGTTTTCTTGTACTTCCACTAACCTCTGCCCTACCCTTTGTACTTGCATTACCTGATCTGACATTTGCAAGTTGAGAGTGAATGACCTGATGTAGAAGATTAAAGTTAACTTCAGTATTAAAAACGCTATCCTGAAGTTCTACGTCCTCTATTTTTTTCTTGTTATGATCATAAACTGTTACTTTCACCTTAATATGCTCCTATATATAAATTAAAGCTTGATCTCTACGTCTATACCTGCAGAAAGGTCAAGCTTCATTAGTGCGTCTACTGTCTGCTGTGTTGGCTCCAGTATGTCTAATAATCTTTTATGTGTTCTTATTTCAAATTGTTCTCTGGATTTTTTATCAATGTGAGGTGATCTTAGGACTGTGTATCTTTCTATAGATACCGGAAGAGGAATTGGGCCAGCAATCTTAGCTCCAGTTCTCTTGGCAGTCTCAACGATCTCCCTTGTTGATTGATCCAACAATTTATGATCGAACGCCTTAAGCCTTATTCTTATTTTTCCTGTTTCATTCATTTAGCCTTACTCCAATATTTTTAACTTATTACTTAACGACTTCGCCAACAACACCTGCGCCAACTGTCCTTCCACCTTCTCTGATCG
>JBAXWW010000066.1:0-8303 GCA_037128215.1 bacterium
AATAAATAATAATATAAAAACAAAAATAATATTGACTACATCTCTTTTATGTATTCTTATATTTAATATGGAACGCTAAATTTTCCAATGTGAGGGGTGGTACTTGGCGGAAGATAATAATGTTA
Source organism: bacterium (assembly GCA_037128215.1). Classification (GTDB taxonomy): domain Bacteria; phylum Bdellovibrionota; class JAFGOL01; order JAFGOL01; family JAFGOL01; genus JAPLFT01. Next base: position 126 of record JBAXWW010000066.1, read on the forward strand.
CTGTTGTAGCGAAAAGATCCAAGTTGAGGCGGTACAGGGAAGATAATCTCATTAGCAAAGCTGAACTCTCCAGAAAGGCCGGTATCTCCCCCATCACTTTAGGAAGAATCGAAGAAGGGTTCTCCTGCAGAATCGACACTAAAAGAAAAATACTAAATGCCCTTGGTCTTGTAGCCAAAGACAAGCATCTTGTTTTTGAAGAGGAATAGACGATGTTTTTGAATTCGTCCAAAAAAGTTGTAGGAGTTGATATCGGTAGCAGTGCCGTAAAGGTTGTTGGTTTAACTCGTGCAAGAAAAGGTTATCATCTTGAAAGTATAGGCATCGCCCCGCTTCCTAAGGATGCGGTAGTCGATGGTGAAATATTCAATATTGGAGCTGTTTCTAATGTTCTGCGAGATCTTGTGAATGCCTCTAAAATTAAAGGGGCTGCTGCCTATACTGGTGTATTTGGTACTGGCGTAATCATTAAAAGGATAAAAGTTCCTATTATGTCAAAAGAGGAACTTGAACATCACATCAGGTGGGAAGCGGAACAGTACGTTCCTTTTAATATAGATGATGTTAATTTGGATTACGACGTTATAACCCCAAACTATAAGAAAAGTGGAAAGATGGATTTGGTAATAGCTGCTGCAAAAAAAGATTTGGTTAGTTCTTATAGTGCTGTCCTTTACGACAGTGGATTAATAGCGGAGGGTGTTGATATCGGAACGTTGGCTCTTTATGATATGTACAAGGAAAGCTACGGTACCAGCAAGGAGGAAGCGAACATCATTCTGGACATAGGAGCTTCTAGAACGGTAATGAGCGTTGTAGAAAATGACAGATCGGTGTTCGTGAGAGAAATTGACATGGCGGGTGAATACTTCACGCAGAAAATTCAAGAGACTCTTGGCGTTACGTTTGAAGAAGGTGAGTCACTGAAAGTGAGTGGTGAAGATGGTTCGCTTCCTCCAGAGGTTGAGAGGATTCTTTTAACAGAGGTAAAAAAACTAGCGATAGAGATCAGAAAAAGTATCGATCTTTACTTGGCTACGGCATCTGAACTTCCCATAGGAGAGATCTCTGTGGTTGGAGGTGGTGTAAAACTTATAGGTGTGACCAAGATAATAGAATCAATAACAGGAATACCAACAGATGTAATTAACCCACTTAAGTGTATATCTTTTAATGACAAAGTTTTTCCTGTTTCCTATTTATCTCAAATAGCGTCGTTCTTTGGTGTTGGTGTTGGTCTGGCAATAAGGGGGTTAAGGTACTAATGAAAAGATTTAATCTAATGCCGCAAGATTCTGCTGCACCTTATATGGATGCTCCAATTACAAGGACCAGAGGGGGTAATCGCGATATGGAACTTATCCTTGTTTCTCTTCCAATAATAGTAGCAATAGCTTTGATCTATTTCTTGCAAACACAAAAAACGCCAGAAGTTAGATCAGAAACAAATACAGTTCAGATTAATAAACTTGAAACATTAAAAAAAGATTATGCTACGCTCTCTATAAGTTCAAAACAGAAGGCAGATGTTAGTTCCTTGATAGAGGAAAAAAATAAACTACAGACAAATCTTGATACAATAAAATCACTTAGTCTGGTTAAATCCATTCCGTTGGACCTTCTTGTTGCAATAGGCAGGAACATAACAGAAAAGTTGGCTCTGACAGCAATAAATAAAACGAACAGTATTGTTTCTTTAGAAGGTATAGCAAGGGACAATAAAAGTTTATCTGATTTTATGGATACATTAATGAAGCAGAATGTTTTTAAGAATATTAGTGTAAAAGCGACAGAGTACAGCGATGATTATGGTCCTTACAAACAGAAATTTGTAATAGTGGGGATGTTATAGTAAAACATGAATAATAAACTCTTAATTTCAATTGTAGTAGCTGTTATAATGGTCGTGGGATACCTGTATCTTTTTGGAGACACCAATAAGTCTCAGAAAAAACCACAAAAAACTGAGGTAGAATTACAGGAAGAAATAAGACAGATGGAAGTTAAGATAGATGAACTTAAAACGGAAAGTACCGACGATTCTATTCAGGCACAAATAAAAGCTCTAAAACAGGAAATCATGCAAGCTTCTTCTGGCTTTCCTAGTGATGTAGGTATTACAGGCTTATTAAGGGAGCTTTCTGTAATAGGAGATAACAGTGGGCTTCAAATCTTGTTGTTTGAACCACAAGCTCCAATTAGTGAAGGTGTTTACGAGGAGCTTCCTATAAAATTAAAGTTAAGAGGAACATATAAACAGATAGCAGGCTTTTTATATGGAATATCAAACCTAAATAGAATTATTAGTGTGCAGGACATGAAAATTACTGGACCTGTAAACAATAGTTCCGGTTTGATAATGACAGAGAGTGAGATACTTATAAGTACTTACAGAATATTAGGAGGAGTTTAATGATATTTAAAACTATCCTCCTTGTTCTATTGTTTATTTTACTTACAGATGGGTTTGTTTCTGCTCAACAGAAAATAAAAGAGTCAAACGATATAATACTTGAAGACTCCAACAATGGTCCTGTTAGTGAATCTCTTCCAAAAAGAAAAGAAAATGAGTCAGTGGTAAATTCAATATCAAGAGATCCTTTTTATAGAATGCTGGATCAATTGGGATGGGATAATACAGCGATAACTGATTATGAACTAAATGATCTTGTTCTTATAGGTGTAGTTTGGGATGTTCCAAGACCTATAGCAATGTTCAAGGCACCAAAAGAACGAAGATTCATTGTAAGGGTTGGAGAAAAAATAGGTAAGAATAATGGTAGGGTTATGCATATAGGCAGGGGAGAAGTTGGTGTTAGAGAAACTTACATGGACATTAGTGGAAATAAAACAGAAAAGTCGACGATAAAACGAGTAGAGAAAGGCCCTAACGGAGGACTGAATGGATAGATTAGTCAAATACACAATTTTATTTCTGCTTCTCTGCAGCAATGCAATGAGTATGCAGAAAAAAGTGGCAGAAGATGATCCTTTTGCGCTTTTTAAATTGCCGACACAAAAGGCTACAGTCCATTATTTGAAGAAGGGCGGAAAAGAGTATCTTTATCTTAGAGGTAAAAATTTAAGGGATTATACAGTTCTCTCAAGCAATAAAGGCGTTTCTGTTAATGTTCTGGGTTACAAGATAAAAGGAAAGGAGAACCTGTCAAAGAAAAGTGCTTATGTTGAAAATTTTAAGACAGTGATAACAAATGATGGTTCAAAAGTAGATCTAAAATTAAAAGGTAATCCAGGTTTTAAAATATATAGAAGACCAAGTGGATTAGTTCTTGCTATGGGGCCAGGCTATAAAGAAATAGCGCAAGATACTTTAGAAGGTTTAGATTCGGAAGTTTCTGGTCTGGATAAAGAATTAGATGGAATGTTAAAAGAGAATAACGTAGATGCTGGAAAAGCAATAGAGCCGACAGTTCCTGGTACTACAACTACACCAGACGTAGCTACAGATACTCCGCTTCCTGCTACGGCAGAAACACCAGCTACAGGTACTACAGAAGTCCCAATAATAGAAAGTCAGACAGCAACCACAACAACAGAAATACCAGCTGCAGATGCTACAGCAGAAGCAAAGTCAACCAAGCCAGACGAAGTGGACTCGATGTTAGATGATCTTGATGCAGAAGCAAAAGGTACCAAAGCAACTGCTGCTGCTCCAGCTCCTGCTTCAACGGACAACATAGATCAAGATCTGGATAGGATCGTTTCTGAGGCTAACTCTGATCTTGCACAAACTGAACAAAAACAGGTTGAAACTGGACTTGGTAAAGCTGTAATCGTAGAAAATATAAAACTTGAAAAAGTATCAGGGAAACTTCAACTTCTTATACAGACAGATAAGACGACTAAGGTTCAGCAAAAAGAATCAAAAACTGGCTACAACCAAATAGTTTTAGATATTCCAAATGCGTCTATGTTACAGCCTTTGAATAATATTGATACCAACCTGTCTGATGGCTTAATTACATCTATAACACCACAGCAATTAGACGGACCATATAAGTCAGTTAGAGTTGTTGTTCAGCTTAGTAAGAATGTTAAGCCTGAGATAGTTCAAAGAAGTAATCTTACATATGTTGAATTTTCTAACGATGCTATTGCAAATGCTATTCCTGCTGTTAAGCCAGGTGAAGTAGATGACATGGAAGCGGCAAGACAATTCTCCAGAGCTAACTTTGAAGATTACCTTACTTATCCTACAGAGTTTTATGGAAGAAGAATGTCCATACAGGTTTCTAAGGCTAATGTTATTGATGTACTAAATATGATAAAAGAAGTTAGTGACATAAACATAGTTGCTTCAGAAAAAGTTAAAGGTGAAGTTAATGTTAACCTTAAAAATGTACCATGGGATCAAGCTCTCAGCGTAGTGCTTCAGAGCGCACAACTTGGATATATAAGACAAGGTTCTGTTATAAGAGTTGCTCCTCTTTCAGATCTTAGAGATGAAAGGAAAGTAGCAGCAGAGGCTATAGAGGCACAAAATAATCTTGAACCTCTACATATAATGATAGCTAGAGTGAACTATGTTAATGCAAAAGAAGTTGAAGACAAGATATCTGCTATATTGTCAAAAAGGGGAAAAATGTCTATAGATAAAGACGCTAAGACCCTTGTAGTTCATGACATCTCTGACGTTGTAAACAAAGCAGATAAACTTTTAAGAGCTATAGATATAAAACCTATGCAGGTTGCTATAGAGGCTAATATAGTAGAAGCTAACAATTCATGGTTGAGTTCCATGGGATTTGCTTGGGCTACTCAGAGCGGAGATATCGCCTTTAAGAACATAAGTGGTATCGGTAATATAGATTCCATTATAGGTGCTGCATCCTTGAATGGTGAAGTCAAGGTCGTATCAGCTCCTAAAATATCTGCAGTAGATAGACAAATGGCCAGTATTCTTCAGGGAACTCAGGTTGCATATAAAACTACAGGCCAGAATTCCAATGGTGACAGTATAGATAAAATTGAATTTGAGAATATAGAAGTTGCACTTAATGTTACACCTAGGATAACAGAGAACAACGAGGTAATCCTTGATGTTAATGTAAAAAGAGAATTTCCTGATTATACTCTTAGAACGTCTAAGACCATGCCTCCAGGTGTTGGTGTAAGAAAGGCCTCTTCTCAGATGCTTCTAAAGGATGGTGATACAGCAGTAATAGGTGGATTGTATTCACTGGATACTGGTGATTCTAGTGCGGGTGTTCCGTTGATAAAGAAGATCCCTATTGTCGGATGGTTCTTTGGAAAGGAAGAATCGAGAGAAGTAAGATCAGAGTTAGTCATATTCCTAAAGGCGACAATAAAGAAAGAGGATACTTTAACGAATATTTGAGGATCTATATATCTTAACTTTGTTAAGTAATGATTTAAGTTCAGTTACTTTTAGGTCTTCTATGGCGTTGTTAAATATCCACTGATCATCAAGATCATTTGGTGGGCTATCTGTTCTATCATTTTTTTCTTTCGGTAGCTCTGGTAGATCTGGCAGAGTTATCATGTTTACCACATTCATTATGTCAGGCGTAGTAGTGTCATCTTTTTCTTCTTCAGGAGTCTCATCTATTATCTCTCCATCAAAAAGATCTTCAGTGCTTTCTTGTTTGTAGTCTTCAGGAGAATCAACGGCGAACTCAATTGATTGTTCGGTCTCTAGCTCATCATTTTTATAACTAGAGATACCTAGTTCTTTTTCCAAATTTTCTATTTTTTCTTTTACTATTGGCTGGTCTGGATGTTGATCTAATATCTTTTTATAAACTTCCAAAGCCTTATCTTTAAGTCCCTGAGACTCTAATAGTTCACCCATTGTCATCGTGCTGATGTTAGTTAGTATCATGTCTGAAGAATCATCTTCTTTGTGTGAGTTAAATGCTTTAGATATTTGTTTTTCTTCGAATTCGAAGTCTGGGTTGCTAGCTACTTCATCTATTATTTTAAAATCTGAACTGGTCTGAAAAGAGGGAGGATTCATCGATGGTGGAGCAGGGATGTCTTCTATATCCGTAAGTATTTCTGTCTCTATAGGCTGATTAAGTTCCTCATCTATAATTCTTCTGTCTATGTTTTCTATTTCTGATACGGCTATCTTTGCTTCTTCATCTCTTGAATTCATGAAAAGGACCATTTTGTAGGACTTTAGTGCATTATTTTTATCGCCAACAAGAATATATGATTCAGCTAGTAATTTTTGTGCCAAATAATTATCTGGTACTTCTGAAACTACTTTTTCGAGTTCTTTTATTGTCGCTGTGTATAGTCCTTTATCAAAATAACATCTTGCCAAAGCAACCATTCCGCTTAAAAAATTAGGATGATACTCCAGTCCCTCTTTACAAATTTCGATAGCTTCATCTATTAAGCCACTTTTTCTATATGCTTCTGCAAGTGGTGCAAAGACCCTTGATCTTGGATTTTCTTGATATTCCTTTAAGTACTTTTCTAGATAAGCATCATACTTGGGGATCATAAGCTTATAATATTTGAAAGCTACAGTATTTTCAATGCCTTTCTGTATTGTACATGTAAGTTTAAGCAGTAATTGACGAGACACTTGTCCTTTGTTACAAACCTCGTATCAAGATTATGGGGGATCATCTATGGCGCTCAAATACGATCAGAACATCGTTAACAAATGTGTAAATTCAATGAAAATGCTTTCTGCGGAAGCTGTTGAAAAGGCTAATTCAGGTCACCCTGGAATGCCTTTAGGTTGCTCTGACGTCGCTTTTATATTATGGCACTATTTTTTAAAGTTTAATCCAAAAGATACAAAGTGGCTGGGTAGAGATATTTTTGTGTTGTCTGCAGGTCATGCCTCTATGATGTTGTACTCTCTGCTTCATCTTTATGATTTTGGTCTTAGTATCGACGATATAAAGCAATTCCGCCAGCTAGGATCAAAAACACCAGGACATCCAGAACACGGAGTTACTGCTGGAGTAGAAACTACCACTGGTCCTCTTGGTCAGGGCTTTGCTACAGGTGTTGGTTTTGCAATAGCAAGAAAAATGCTTCAAGCCAGAACAGGTGAAAAAGAACTATTTAATAACAAGATATATGCCATTGTTAGTGACGGCGATATGATGGAAGGAATAACTAATGAGGCGGCCAGTATTGCCGGTAATCTTGCTTTAGATAATCTAATATACATATACGATAGTAATAGAGTCTCTATAGAGGGACCAACAAGTTTGACCATGAGCGAGAATGTTGGCAAAAGATTTGAGGCTCTTGGCTGGAAAGTTCTAGAAATAGATGGGTATGATCATACTCAGATAATGGGAGCATTAAACACAGCTAATTTGCACACAGGCAGCCCTTTTTTAATAATAGCTAATACGACTATAGGTAAGGGTGCTAACAAGAAGGAAGGCAAATGCTCAGCCCATGGAGAGCCTTTAGGTAAGGAAGAGCTTTCTTGCCTTAGATCTAATCTTGAATGGAAAGATGATTCTTTTAAAGTTCCATCTGAAGTTTATGATTTTACCAAACAGAAATTAAAGTTGATGGAACAGGAATATTCTGAATGGAACAAAAAATTTAATAAGGCTTTAGAGAAAGAAGAAGTTAAAAAAGCAGTCGTTGATATAAAAGAAATAAAATTAACAGAAGCCTTTTATGATGAAATAAGAGCTCTTTCTTTAGGTAAATCAGAAGCAACAAGAAGTACTTCTGGTCGCTGTATACAGGTAATAGCAAAACATCTTAATGGTTTTGCTGGTGGATCTGCGGATCTTGGTCCTTCAAATAAAACAACAATCGTAGATTCTCCGTCTATACAGAAAGATAATTTTATCGGTAAAAATATTCACTTTGGTATAAGAGAGCATTCAATGGGGTCTATTGTTAACGGAATGTCTCTTCATGGTGGTTTGATACCATTCGCCTCGACGTTCCTTATCTTTTCTGATTATATGAGATCAAGTATAAGGTTGAGCGCTCTTACGCAGAGACAAGTAGTCTATGTTTTTACTCATGATAGTATTTACGTCGGAGAAGATGGCCCAACACATCAGCCGATAGAACAACTTAGTAGTTTAAGATTAATACCAGAACTTAACGTTATAAGACCTTGTGATGAAGTTGAAGCTATAGAGGCATGGCTTGTTGCTCTTGAAAATACCACATCACCGACAGCACTTATCTTGACCA
>JBAXWW010000067.1:0-8008 GCA_037128215.1 bacterium
TACATTAAGATCGTATTATTCTCGCTGTTAATGGTACCTTTTTGTTTAAATGCCTCTGTTGCGGCTAGACTACCCTTAGAACCACAATTAAAAAAAACTCCAGCTGAAAGAGAAGATAAACTCAAACCTGGCATAATCAATGGAATACAGGAAGCTATAAGTCCTAGCGTGCTAGAAGAAGACGAAGACTGGAACGCAACACCTGAAAAGCCCACACCACCCATTGCTAGAGATTTTAAAGAAATGAGCTCTAGTATCAAACAAGCAATGGAAAAACAAAACTTTAAATTAGGAGATCATCCTTATTCACTACAGGGGCTTCCTATAGCATATACTTCAAAGACTACAGGATTTAACTTAGGGACAAGAATATCACTCGCCGACTTAAAAACAGAAGATCCATATACTTTTTTATTCAGTTTTCAGTTCTGGCAAACTGACAGAGGAGCAAAAAACCATCAAATTAGTCTAGATGTACCAGAACTTTTTTCTAAACACTGGAGGCTGAAGCTAACATACACTTACCCTGAGGTAATAGATAACAATTACTTCGGTCTAGGAAACAAGTCTGTATATAATCAAGATTTTATAACCCCAGGAAATCCTAATTTTATCTCTAGAAACTACTACCAATATATATTTGTGTATCCAAGGTTCACTATTGACCTATCATACAAATTTTTCAGAGAAAGGCTCTCTCTATATGGTGGAATAGGAATAGATAAGGGGACTATACACCCAATAAATAAAGATAGTACGTCCAAGATATACACCGAGCAACCGTACGGTTATAATGGTGGTAAAACTAATTACATAAAAATAGGATTAAAGTTTGATTCAAGGGATTATCCTATGAACCCAACAAAAGGATTTGTTGTAGCAGCAACTTATACAGATCATGTAAAATTTATGGGAAGTGATTTTAATTATGTGAATATAGACCTCACTTATATGGGCTTCTTTGCTTTCTTAAATTATTTCGTCTTGAGCCATAGGGTAATGATAGATCAGGCTCTAGGTAACAATCTACCATTCTTTGCTCTAGCTGAATTTAATTCTTACAACAACTATCAGGGGCTTGGTGGAGAAGATACATTAAGAGGAGCTCCAACATTCAGATATATAGATAATTTGAAGTTCATTAATCAGTTGGAGCTTAGAACCAGATTTTACAATGGTGTAGTCTTTGGACAACACATGGAACTATTCCTTGTTCCATACTGGGATTTTGGTAAGGTCTGGGACAGATATAAAAAAATAAACTTTGAAGACCTGCATCACACTGTAGGAAATGAATTCAGGTTTACATGGAACACAACTTTTATAGCCTCCTTCACAATGGGATTTAGCAAAGATAACTTTGCTACGTATTTATCGTTCGGAGAATCCTTCGATTAAACTTAACAGCATCTGTTTACTTTAAAAATCTTAATTTAATTTTTTATACCTGGAGCTTAGTCGCTTTATTCAGTCCTTATAATCTAACAATTTACTAATATTACGGATCTTATATATCTGAAGCTGCGCAACAGCCAAAATGCTCTAAAAAATTAAATTAAGATTTTTAAAGTAAATAGATACACATTAAATAGCTACATAATGTTAATTATAATAAGTAAATACTTTTTCTATCTTGTCAGTCCCTTCAAGAACGATTGGTTCTGCAAAGTCGTTGATAAGGATATATTTACCAGCGCTGGTAACTGCAACAAACTCAGTTCCCTGTGTTGGATATATTATCGATATAGGCTTTTCCTTGGAAGAAGAACCTACACCAAAAGAACCACTTGGATAAACAAGTATATGAGTATCCTCTTGGCTGTTGGCAAATGTATGTGCCTCATATGTTGTACATATCTTTACAGGTGGCTTTGCTCTTTCTGATAATTCTATATCGCTAACACTCCTTTTTGTAATTATGCCTTTTTCCTCTAAAATGAACAAGAACTCTCCATTTATAAGTTCTGCAGAAACAACATAGTCGTCCTTCCTTAAAGTAAAGGAAGAGACACCATTTGCTTTTATTCCCTTAAATTCAGATATATTCATTCTCTTAGCATAACCTTTTTTTGTTATTACAAGAACTTCAGAGTCTTCAGTCTCATCAAAAACACCTGCAACGCTTATATTCTCTTTTAACTTGAGTATTTCTTTAAGTTCTATACCCTTGCCATACCTTCTCATTTCTGGAATCGAGAATACCCGCAAAGGATAAACCTTCGCGTCGCTTCCAAAGATAAGCACTCTCTCTGATGTATCAGCCTTAGTAGCAAATCTAACAACGTCATCACCAGTAAACACTACATTAGACGTTCTTTCTGAAGATTGTTCCGACTCTGAATTATACCTTTTTATAAATCCACCCTGAGTTATTGAGACCATAACTTCTTGTGAAGGTATCAGATCAACTAATTTCTTGTCTTCAAAATCAGAGATAAGTCGTGTTTTTCTTTGTTCAGGAAACTTAGTTTTTATCTCTGTAAATTCCTTAATAAGTATCTTTTTTACCTTATCCTCACTGTTAAGTATGGACAGAAGCTCTTCAACTTCTTTCACAAGTTGAGCATGTTCTTCCTTTATCTTATCGACTTCAAGACCAGAGAACCTATAGTTTGGCAATATTACAAGTGCTTCACTCTGTATCGGACTTAATTTAAATTCAAGTTCTACTATCGATTTAAGATCCGCCTTGTCTTTTGATTTAGGAAGTATCTCTTTTAAATATCTTTCTTTCTGATTAAGGACCTTAACAAAACCCTCAAGGATGTGCTTTCTTTCTTCTGCTTTTTTTAATTCAAAAATAGTTCTTCTTCTTACTACCTCTTCTCTAAATTCTATAAAGATTTTTAGGATCTCTTTAAGATTAACAAGCTTTGGTCTACCGTCTATAAGGGCAACCATGTTAACAGCAAAATTAGAATCAAGAGGAGTGCTCTTATAAAGGGTCTCTATAATAAAATCTATCGGAGCATTTTTGGCGACATCCAAAACGAGCCTTACACCTTCTTTTGCTGATTCATCCCTTATATCCGTTATTCCTTCTATTTTTTTTGTTTTAATAAGTTCGACTATTCTTGTCGTTATTCTGGTTTTAACAACGCTATATGGTATTTCTGTTATAACTATTCTTCTTTTGTCTTTATCTTTTTCTACGATAATCTCTGCACGTATCCTAATCGTTCCTTTACCTGTAGTGTAGGCCTCTTTTATGTTATGATCAGCAACTATAGATGCTGCTGTCGGAAAATCTGGCCCCTTTATATATTCCAGTATTTTTTCTATTTTTATATCTGGATCCTTAACAAGAGCGATAGTTGCATCCAGGACTTCAACAAGATTATGAGGAGGAATGTTAGTAGCCATCCCTACAGCTATACCAGAAACTCCATTGATCAGAAGATTTGGAAATCTAGCAGGAAGGACTATTGGTTCCTTGTCTGTATTATTATAGTTGTCTGTTTTATCTACAGTTTCTTTCTCTATATCAAGCATAAGATGACTAGAAAGTTTATCTAACCTAGCCTCTGTATACCTATATGCAGCTGGTGAATCTCCGTCGATAGAACCAAAGTTACCCTGACCTTCCACCAAGGCATAACGCATAACCCAGGATTGTGCCATTCTTACAAGCGCTTCATATACAGCTATATCTCCGTGAGGATGATATTTTTTAAGAACTTCACCCACGATACCTGCGCATTTAGAATATTTTTTATCATGGAAAAGACCCTCGTTGGCCATTGCAAACAGGATCCTTCTCTGTACAGGTTTAAGTCCATCCCTGATATCCGGAAGAGCACGACTTGTGATTACGCTCATTGCATAATCTATGAACGACTCCTGCATTTCATCTATATAAGAGACAGTATTAATGTCGCTGGGTTGTTTATTAAAAAAATCAGGTTGTTGTTCCATCTATAATCCCCTGCTATACATCTAAGTTCCTAACGTGAAGCGCATTAATATCTATAAAATGTTTTCTGGACGTAACGGCATCACCCATAAGCACGGATGTTAAATTATCTGCAGCTTCTTCATCCTCAAGATCAACCTTCAAAACAGTTCGTCGTTTTGGATCCATAGTCGTTTCCCAAAGTTGTTCAGGATTCATTTCTCCAAGTCCTTTGTATCTTTGTATGTCTATCTTAGTCTTAGAATACTCTATCAACTTGAACAGAAGATCAAATATATCATCAGCTAATATTGCTTTTCCTTTATCGGTGAGCTCTATGTAGTAAGGAGGATTACCAAGTGTCTTGAATTTTCTTGCAATCCTGTCCATATCCCTTAGCTCTGGAGACTTCATTATTTCATCATTAAAAACAGTTCTAAGTTTTCGACCTCGTCTTTCACTGGTGAAGGTAAAGACAACTGATTTATCATCACTGTCTGTATCAAACTCCATCGTTATAGGGCTTATCGAAGGATACATTCTGGTCAATAATGGGATGTACGAATTAAGTTCCTTTTTAAGTAAATTAGAATTATCGATATCCCATAAATTTTCTTTTCTTATAAAAGTAGACCTGACTATGTAATCTACGATCAGCTTTTCCATCTTGTTCTCTATAAATTTGAACTGCTGTTCATACGCAATAAGGTTCTGGACTAGCTCTGTAAGGTCTTTTCCCTTAAAGCTCTTATTATTAGTCGTTACAACTGCACAATTTTTTTCTACTATTTTTACAAGAAACTCATAAAGAGCATCATTGTTCTTTAGATATTCATGTTTAGTACCATGTTTTATCCTATATAGAGGCGGTTGTGCTATGTACACATTGCCCTGCCTAACAAGCTCTGGCATAGTCCTGTAAAAAAAAGTAAGCAACAGAGTTCTTATATGAGATCCATCACTATCAGCATCTGTCATTATTATTATCTTTGCATATCTTAATTTGGATATATCAAATGAGCTATCCACCCCACTACCCAAGACCTGTATGAGTATCTTTATTTCTTCGTTCTTTAAAATATCGTCTATGTTTTTCTTTTCTACATTAAGTATTTTACCTTTAAGCGGTAATATCGCCTGTGTTTTTCTATCTCTGGCCTGCTTAGCAGAACCACCCGCAGAATCTCCTTCTACAAGAAAAAGTTCTGCCTTAGCTGGATCTTTAACTTCACAATCAGCCATTTTTCCAGGTATCGTTGATATCTTGTCCAGAAGACCTTTTCTTCTCACCAGCGTCTTTGCTCTTTTTGCAGCCTCTGATGCCTTAAAAGCCAGTATAGCTCTTTCACAAAGTTCTTTCCCAACAGAAACATTTGATTCAAGATAGTCAGTCATTTTGTCGTACACAAATTTATGTACAGCGTTTCTTATCCATACGTTAGTAAGTCTTGTTTTTGTCTGACTTTCGAATTCAGGCTTTTTGACTCTTATACAAACAACACCAGTCAATCCTTCTCTTATATAATCACCCTCTAGTCGTTGCTGTTTTAACTTCTTTTCACAAAAATCATTTATTGCCTTGGTTATACCACTTTTGAAACCTGCTTCGTGGGTACCACCAAGTGAAGTATTAATAGAGTTAGCATAAGTCCTTACTTTTTCGTATGTTGAGTCGTTGTATTGCCAGCCTATTTCAAATAACATAGTGTCATTATTGTTCTCTTCATCAGAATCTACTGCGCCAGAAAAAACAATAGGCTCTTTAGGAATAACGTTACTGCCCTCATTTATCTCTTCGATCATAGTCTTTATACCATCAGGAAAATGGTAAATATCCTCTTCTGCCCCTTCTTCTCTGAAGCTTATAAAAACGCCCCTGTTAACATGCGCTAGGTCTTTTAATTTATTGGATAGTATCGCCGACTTATATTTTGTTTTAGCAAAAAACCTTTCATCAGGTTTAAACGTTATACTAGTACCTGTCTTGTCCGTCTTGCCAATTACTTTAAGAATAGAAACCGGTTTACCTTGTTCATATCTTTGAAAATATTTTTTTCCGTCTCTTTTTACCTCGATCTCTAAGAACTCGCTTAGCGCATTAACTAAAGAAAGTCCCACGCCATGAAGTCCGCCAGAATAGTCATAGGCAGCTTTATTCATTTTACCGCCAGCATCCATGGTGGTTAGAACAACCTCTAAAGCAGATCTCTTCTCTGTAGGATGCATCTCTGTTGGAATACCACGACCATTATCTGTTACTGTTACAGTATTATTGTTGTGCATTATTATGTCTATTTTGTCACAATGACCATTCATTGCCTCATCTATACTGTTAGCAACGAGCTCATCAACTAAATGGTGAAGACCTCTAGTAGACACGTCACCTATAAATCTTGCTGGATTTTGCCAGACAGCCTCTAGTCCCCTTAGGACGACAATATCTTCTGCTGTCTGTTTTTTCTTTTTTGGAATGTTTTCTGTGATCATAATTTTAAACTTAAACCTACCTGCATACCGTATAGTGATCTGGAGAATATGTGTTTTAAATCCATAGAAGTCTTGATCGATATAGTCGGATATATATAATATTCAAATCCGAGCAATCCTTCTACTATCGTATATTTTTTTATCCAGCCGATGTAGTTTACAATAAACATTGTAAATCTTCGACTAAAATTTATGTCATAGTTAAAAAAGCTTATGTGGAGCCCACCTCCAGACAGAAAGTCAGTACTAAGGTACTTCCATCCCACTGATAATTTTGGTTGTAAGTGCTTTCTTGGGAAAGGCTTAAAAATTAAATGAGTATAATAAAAGTTCTGATCCATCGCACCATTGTTGTAGGTTTCATATCCAAAATCAACGCCTATCCATCTTTTATAAAAGGCTCCATTTAGCTTATAGCCACTAAAATGCTCATTAGCTTTTATAAGTAAAAAATCAAAAGATCCAGTTAGCCGCTGAAACTTCCTTAATTGTGAATTTGTGGCTGCAGCATCCAATGGATATTGGAACCATGGAAAAAGCGGAGCAAAGACAAGTGATTCTGCTACTATACAGCTAGTGTTTTTTCCACATAAAGAAAATATTTTTATGGAGTGGTCTTCTTGTGGCAGATCCTCTGCTGAATAAGCGGTCATAGCCACTAAAGAGCACAAGAACGATATTACAAGTTTACGAAAGTCCATTGAAGAACATCTTATATTAAAAAACATTTTTATACAGTACTTATTAGTGGTATAGCTAGCTATGAGGAAAAACTATGTTACCTGCCGTAAATACTAAGATAATAGCCACGCTGGGACCAGCAAGCAGCAGTAGAGAGATCTTAGAAAAGTTAATGTGTGCTGGAGTGAACGTCTTTAGATTGAACTTTTCTCATGGTGATTATTCTTTTTTTAGCGAGTTAATACATAATATAAGGGATATAAGTCAAAAAAAATGCTTAGATATTCCGATAATACAAGACCTTCAGGGACCAAAGATACGACTAAATAAATTCACTAAGGAAATGACTATAGTAGCTGGACAAACCTTAGAGCTATCCATGTGTAAAGACATGGATGACAACAGCGAACAAATATGCATCACATATCTAGGTCTGGACAAGGAAGTCAAAAGCGGACAGAGAATATTAATAGATGATGGAAATATTGAACTTAAAATAATTGGAACATCAAAAAATAAAATACAAACCAAAGTACAGAAAGGTGGCAAATTAAAACCTAGAAAAGGAGTTAATTTACCAGATACTAAGTTGTCTTTACCGTCACTTACACAAAAGGATATAAAAGACTTAGAGTTTGGTGCGAAACAAAAAGTAGATTACGTAGCACTTTCTTTTGTAAGATCTAAAAAAGACGTACTTGAACTTAAACATTATCTAAAAAAATTCAAATTGGATGCAGGTGTAATTTCTAAAATAGAAAAGCCAGAAGCCTTAATTGATATAGAAGCTATTATTGAAGAGAGTGATGCCATTCTTATAGCAAGAGGTGACCTAGGTGTAGAAATAAACCTTGAGCAGGTACCTTCCGTACAAAGAAAAATAATAAATCTTTGCAGAGAGAAAAAGACTCCTGTCATAGTGGCAACTCAAATGTTAGAGACTATGAC
>JBAXWW010000068.1:0-7965 GCA_037128215.1 bacterium
ACGCTTGCACCCTACGTATTACCGCGGCTGCTGGCACGTAGTTAGCCGGTGCTTCCTCTGAGGGTACAGTCAAGATAACCGTTTATTATGCAGTTACCCCATCTTCCCCTCTGACAGTGGTTTACGAGCCGAAACCCTTCATCCCACACGCGACGTCGCTGCGTCAGGCATTTCGCCCATTGCGCAAAATTCCCTACTGCTGCCTCCCGTAGGAGTCTGGACCGTGTTCCAGTTCCAGTGTGGCTGATCATCCTCTCAGACCAGCTACCCATCACAGACTTGGTGGGCCATTACCCCGCCAACTATCTAATGGGACGAAGACTCATCTTCTGACGATAGCTTGCAAGCAGAGGCCATCTTTACTGACAACGACCGCGATCGTCGTCAGGTTATGCGGTATTAGCACTAGTTTCCCAGTGTTATTCCCCATCAAAAGGTAGATTATCTACGTATTACTCACCCGTGCGCCACTTTACTCGCCTCCCGAAAGAGACTTTCACGTTCGACTTGCATGTATTAAGCACGCCGCCAGCGTTCACTCTGAGCCAGGATCAAACCCTCCAATTAAACTATGTTTAACCTTTGGAAAGGTTCAAAACTTTTTCTTAAATTAACAAATTAAAATTTAGAACAATGTTCTAAAAGTATTCACTGATAACTTATCTGCTATTTAGTTTTCAAAGACCTTATTTCTCGTCTTACTGGTTAACAAACATATCTATCCAGTAAGTGCGAGGGACAGTTATATTCAAAGACCCCTACATTGGCAAGAAAAATTTTTTCTTTTTTTTGTTTTTTTTCTTTTTTCGCCAAGATCATGATTTTATTGATGTTTCAGACACACCATTTGCATCAATAAAAAATAACTTTAAATTATTTTGCAATATATAATGTATCTAATGACTCTTAGAAACAGAATATTGATCACAATTGGCGCATTAATCACAACAACCGCACTTACTATCATATATATAGCAAATAAAGCCATGTATCATTCAAACATTTCTCATGCATACAGCCTCTTAAATTTAAACAATGACACCATCCGACAGGATATAAATGGCAAAATAAACGGTTTAAGAACTTACGCTATAAGTACGATCTATAATAAGATCAATTCATTTAATACCCCGTCTATAAACTCAGAAGATCAAGATAAGTACGGACTTGCAAAATTTCGTTTCCTAAGAAGTCTTTCAATTAGTACTTATGATAAAAAGGGATTCTCAATCTATCCAAGCAAGGCAGCCACCGTCTGTAATTTAGATATAAAATATTATCCTTCAAATGATGTTACCTTTATAAAAGAAGAAAACAGCACTAGCTCTATATGTATATACATACCTATAACCCTTTATGAAAAAAAATATTTGGCAGCATTTGATTCCGACCTTAGTTTCTTCAACAAGAGAACAGCGACGCTTTCAACTTTAATAATATCTCCTAATAGATTTGAATTAAGACTTGATGACTTTTCTTTTGTTGATTTTAAAAACGCAAAATTCAAAACAATGATAGATAATCCTGAACTAATAAAGGAAAAGAGTTCTTTCTTTAAAAGCAGTAATTATTTTTTTCTAGTCGATGAAGTACCAAGCACAAACCTAAGAATACTAGCATATAATAGTATAACAATGGCAGAAGCTTCTTATAAGTACTTCTTATATTCATCTATTGGATCAATGTTCCTTATATTGATAATTTCCATGATCATCTTTTATTTTGTAGTCAACTCCTTCCTTAGACCAATAAAAAACCTCTGCACAGCTTCTAAATGTTTTGCTGAAGGTGAGTACAACCACAAAATAAGCCCAAGTAACTTTAAAGAAATAAACGAACTGATAAACTCATTCAATATAATGATAAAAAAGATACAACAGAGAGAGTCTGAACTTCATAAATTAAATGCTAATCTTGGAAAAGAAATAGAGGAAAAGACAAATGAACTGCTTCATGCTGCAAAAATGGCATCTCTTGGAACATTGTCCAGCGGTATAGCACATGAATTTAACAATATACTTGGAGCAGTAATAGGGCATGTAAGTCTTGCTTTAGAAAAAAAAGAACCACAAGAGATGGCAGAAGCGCTATCTGTCTCTTTAATGGCCTCAGAAAGAGCCTGTGAAATTGTTTCTAGGTTGCAAGACTTTGCAAAGAAAAGAAGTTCAGACCACAAGTTGTTCAATATAAATGATGCTATTAACAATATAGTTAAACTTATTGAAAGGGATTTGCTCAATGCAAAAATAGAGATAATAGTTAACACATCAGATGTCGGGCCTGTAAACATAAATGGCGATCAGACAGAAATGGAACAGGTTCTTTTGAACCTTATTATAAATTCAAAGCATGCAATGCCAAGTGGTGGAAAAATAATACTAAAGACCAATGTAGAGCAGAATAATCTATTCATTAAAATAACCGATACTGGTTCCGGAATACCTGATGAGATAAAGAATAGAATCTTTGAACCATTCTTTACTACCAAGGGAGTTCTTGGTATGGGGAAAAACTTCGGATCACAGGATAAAGAGGGTGTAGGGCTTGGATTGAGTGTATCATTAGGGATAATAGAGTCTCATGGCGGAACCTTAAGATTAGTATCAACATCCAAGAATGGCACAGTATTTCAGATAGTCATGCCCATATCAGGTTGACACTAATAATGCCTGATACTATGATTTTGCAAGAATGCAATTAAGTGAATTAAGAACTAAAATACTAGACTCACCCTATCCTATTATAATAATCACACACCAAAATCCCGATGGAGATGGAATAGGCAGTCAGATAGCTCTTGGATATTGTCTTAAAAGACTTGGGAAAGAGATTATCCTCGTCAATCAAGATCGCACGCCAGCTCACTTCAAATTTCTGGAAGAATATGGAAGAATCAAGTCCACTAAGGAAATAATAGCTCCTCTTGATAAAGCACTTGTACTTATGCTCGATTTAAATGACATAGAGAGTGCTGGCCAAGAGATAAAGGAAATACTAGATTCAATAAATGAAAAAGAAATACTTTTTATAAATCATCATACTCCAAAATACTTTGAGTCTAATTGTTCATATATAGTATTTGATTCAGCTTCATCTACAGGAGAGATAATATATCGGTTCATGACTGAACAACTGGAATGCGAATTAGACAAGGCTACTGCAGAATGTATATATACAGCGATAGTAAGTGACACAAGGTCCTTCAGATATTCAAAGACAACATCATATTCGCATCAAATAGCAGCAGATATATTGGAATATGGGATCCAGTCAGAAAAGATACAGCTTGAGGTCTTTGGAAGCAATAATCTTAGTCAAATACATGCACTTGGAACGACGCTGGAAAACACAAAAATATCTGAAAATGGAAAAATAGCATATACATATATACCTCTTGAGGTAATGATAAAGAATAAAATTGAGCCAAGTGACACCAAGGGATTCATAAATCATCTTCTTACTATCAAAGGAGTAGAAATTGCTGTACTGGTGAGACAGGATGAAAAAGAAAAAGTTAAAGTAAGTATCAGATCAAAAGGAAATTACCCTATATATGATCTGGCAGAAGAATTAGGTGGCGGAGGCCACAAATTTGCAGCGTCTTTTATATCTAATATGCCTATGGACATATTAACAAAAAGGGTAATAGATAAGTTAGAAAAACTAACTATGGAAATATTAAATTGAATACACTTAAAGGTATCGTGGTTGGCATTTCAACGACTCAAGAAAGGATATCTCTTGATGAAATAAAAAGTCTTGCAGAGACCGCAGGAATAATCATTTACAGAGAATTCACTCAAAACTTAAAAAAGATAAATCCTTCAACATGTATTGGAAAAGGAAAAGTTGAAGAAATAAAACAATACATAGAGGCCAATGAGATCGACGAGGTTCTCTTTGATTGTGAGTTAACTCCTTCTCAACAACAAAACCTACAAACAGCATTGGAAACACAGGTAATAGACAGAACAGGTATAATTTTAGAGATCTTTGGACAAAGAGCAAAAAGCAAAGATGGGAAAATACAGGTAGAACTTGCCCAGTTAACTTACAAACTATCAAGATTAAAAGGTATCGGAACAGAACTTAGTAGGCTCGGCGGTGGAATAGGAACAAGAGGACCTGGAGAAAGCAAGCTCGAAACAGACAGACGTACCATAAGAGACAAGATAACTGACCTTAGACATGAACTAAAGACAATAGAAAAGAACAGGACTCTTCACCGTAAACTAAGGGATAAAAAGAATATCCCTCAGATAGCGATAGTTGGATATACTAACGCTGGTAAATCCACCCTTATAAATTTGCTAACTTCTGCACAAACTTTTGTTGAGAACAAACTTTTTGCGACACTTGATCCTACTACAAAAAAATTAAAACTATCAAACGGCAAACAGGCAGTAATAACTGACACTGTCGGTTTTATAGAAAAGCTGCCGCATAACCTTATAGAAGCTTTTAAATCCACTTTTGAAGAAATAAGAGAAGCAGACCTCTTGCTTCATATAATAGACATTTCCAATCCAGAGTTTTATACACATACAAGAGTAGTAAAAGAAGTTCTGGAATCAATGAATATAGTCGGTATACCTTCTTTATATGTCTATAACAAAATAGATATCGCAGATGTTCCAAAAGAAACTTTTCTAAGATACCCAAAAGAGAGACCATTTGTAATGATGTCAGCTATACAGGATATAGGAACACAAGAATTATTAGACAAGATAGAAGAATCGTTATCCAGCTTCTGGGTAAAGGTAAAACTCAAAATAGGATATGTTGATGCCTGGCTTTTATCTTTTTTGCTTTCAAACGGTTTTATTATCAAACAAGAAGAAAAGAAGGGTTACTCCATAATAGAGGTAGAACTCCCGAAGGATGTAGCTATAAAGCTCAAAAAATCGCTGCCAAGCAAACAGTTCATATGATTTTTATTGCCAGATAATGTTGTTGGATTTATCCTACGCAGATGAATAATCATGAAAAAAAGTACAAATTAGTACCCTATCTCTCCAAACAAAAAATAGATGCACTATGTAAGGACCTTGCAGAGCAAATAAACGAAGACTACAAGGAATACGTAGTAAATGGTGCCGAAGAATACATAAACCCTCAAATAGTAGCTATCTGTGTACTTAAGGGAGGAATGTTTTTTCTTACAGACATACTTAGATATATAAAGATACCGATGATAGTCGATTTTGCCAAACTGGCTAGTTATGGAAAAGATATGAAGTCCTCTGGAACTATCACTATATTACAGGATATTTCTACAGATATAAAAGGAAAGCACATAATAATTTTTGACGAGATAATAGATAGCGGACGTACACTATCCTTTTATGTTGATAGACTAAGATCATCAGAACCAGCATCTATAAAACTATGCACATTAATAGATAAAAAGCTATGCCGTTCTCCAGAAAGTAAAATAGAAGCAGACTATGTGGGAATAAATGCCGATGAAGAATTCCTTATTGGCTATGGGCTTGACCATGCAGAACAATACAGAAATCTGCCAGAGATCTATCAATTAAAAGAGATGTAATAACAAACACATGAAAGTCTTAAAATTTGGCGGTTCATCACTTACAACGGCGAGTTCAATAGAAATAGTAAACACAATAATTAAAAGAGTAAGTTCAGAGACAAAAATAGCTATTATCGTATCTGCACTAACAGGTGTAACAGATAAACTAATCGCGCTAGGCCAAAACGCGAAAAATGCTAAAGAGAATGGCGATTCATATAAAAGTTTTTTGGATGAGCTACACAGCCTGCATTTTACGACTGCTCAAAACCTTATAAAACAAGAAAGCCACACTTATATTTTTAAAGAAATGAGAAAGCTCTTTGAAGAATTAGAAGAAGTCTTAAAGGGTGTCTGCCTTTTAAAGGAACTAACACCTAGGTCTGTAGATCTGATATTAAGCTTTGGAGAAAGACTTTCTGCACAACTTTTAACACAATGCTTAAAAGATAGTGGAATAGACGCTGAATATCTTGATGCAAGAAACATAATACTAACAGATACAACATATGGTTCTGCTAAGGTAGATATTGAAACAAGTTTTAGTAAGATAAATAAATACTTCAATGAACACCCCTCAATTCAGGTAACAACTGGGTTTATAGGACTAGCAAAAGATGGAACAACTACCACACTGGGAAGAGGAGGTTCTGACTTAACAGCGGCAGTAATTGCGGCCGCTCTTGATGCAGAAGAGATACAACTCTGGAAAGATACAGATGGTGTAATGACAGCCAACCCAAAAAGAGTAAAAAAGGCTTTTTCATTAGAGAGTCTTAGTTATGAAGAGGCTATGGAACTATCTCATTTTGGTGCAAAAGTAATATATCCACCGACCATACAACCTGCATATGTAAAAAAGATACCAATCAGAATATTAAATGCCTTTAATCCAGATTTTTGCGGGACATTGATCACTAATCGTGAAATCAAAGGAACAAAAAAAGTAACTGGTATAACGTCTATAGAAGAGATCTCCTTAATGGTAATCCAGGGATGCGGGATGATAGGTGTATCTGGAATTTCTGCAAGACTTTTTGGAACTCTAGCAAAGGCAAAAATAAGCGTTATCCTAATAACTCAGGCTTCATCTGAACATTCAATATGTGTTGCTGTTGACCCAAAATCTGCACAAAAAGCCAAAACTTTAGTAGAAGAAGAATTTCGTTTAGAGATACAGGAACACACTATTAATAAAGTCTTTATAGAAAATAATCTCTCCATTATAGCAATAGTCGGCGAGAACATGAAAAAGACCGTAGGTGTAGCTGGAAAATTCTTTAGTTCTCTTGCCAAGAATGGAATAAACATAGTCGCGATAGCTCAGGGTTCCTCTGAGTTAAACATCTCTGTCGTAATATCAAAAGAGAATCTTGCTAAAGCATTGAACGTAGTACATCAGGAATTCTTCCTTTCAGAGACAAAGACAGCCAATCTTTTTGTTGTAGGCTGTACTGGTAATATTGGCTCAAGATTACTTGAACAGATAAAAGAAAGTTATGAAAAGATACTAAAGAACCTAAAACTAGAATTAAAACTTGTAGGCATAATTAATACTAAGAAAATGTTCTTTAACGAGGATGGGATATTCTATCCTGATTATAGAGCAATACTTGATTGGCATGGAGAACCCGCTAACCTTGAAGTCTTTATTGATAGAATGAAGAAGATGAATCTTCCAAACAGTGTTTTTGTAGATTGTACAGCAATGACTCAACCTGTAGAACATTATTGTTCTGCACTTGAATCAAGTATCGCTGTAATTACACCTAACAAAAATGGTGCTTCAAGTTCTTATGCTAATTATTACAAACTAAAAGAACTGGCTACAACTTACAACACAAAATATGTTTATGAAACAAATGTCGGAGCAGGACTACCTATAATAAACACCCTTGATGACCTTGTTAACAGCGGTGACACAGTTTTAAAATTTGAAGGGATATTATCTGGAACATTAAGCTTCATATTCACAACATTTACTGGTGACAGAAAGTTCTCTGATGTGGTTAGAGAAGCAAAAGAAAAAGGCTTTACAGAACCAGACCCTAGGCTTGATCTTAGCGGTATGGACTTTGCTAAAAAGGTATTGATACTTGCAAGAGAAATAGGTGCTGGGCTGGAATTAAAAGACGTAGAGATAGTGCCGTTTATTCCAGAAGATTGTTTTAAGGCAGACTCAGTAGAAGCTTTCTTTGAAGAACTAAAAAAGCACGATACTTATTTTGATAACATGAAAAATGAGGCTGAAGCAAAAAATGAAAAGTTAAAATGTATAGGTATCTATTCAAATGGCACATGTAAGATATCTTTACAGAGCATTGGCATGGACCACCCATTCTATCAATTAAAGGGAAGCGACAACGTCGTTTCTTTTGAAACAGATAGATATAATGTAACACCTGTTGTTATTAAGGGGCCTGGGGCCGGAT
>JBAXWW010000069.1:0-7932 GCA_037128215.1 bacterium
TCCAGAGGTAAGCCGAGTTAAAAAGTGCACCTTTTTTTGTGATTTGCCATTAATCCAAGTATTTGAAACTGGATTTAACTCCTTAACGTCTATTCCAAATGCTTGTGAAATTCCTTGTAAGGTTCCAAAAGAAGCAGCACCATCTTTTTCAAGTCGTTGAATCGTACGAAGATTAACATCTGCGATCTTTGCAAGCTGTGCTTGCGGCCATGCACGTTCTTGGCGAGCCCTCTTTACATATTTTGCCCTTTCAATATTTTTTGCCATGTTTTTTACACTCCTTTCACGTTTTCTATTACGGTAGCACAGTTAGTTTGTAATGTGTTACGACAGATATACGACATTAATACGACAGTAGTCAAGTCGTTAAATTCTTGGGATTAACCCAAGGCAACTACTAGGCTAAAACAGTTCAAAATAGCTGGGAAATAGAACCTAAACTTATTGAGCCCTTGCCTGATGTTGTGGTATAGAGAAGGGGTATTTAAATTGGGGGTCTCCAATGATAAATCGTTTTATTTTATTCTGTTTGCTCATTTTAACGGTACCTTTTTTTGCTTGTAATGGAATCGGTGTAAACGGTGATAAAAACATTACCTTTTCTACGATTGGATCTTCAGCTGGAAAAACAAATGGCCCCTCTTCAGTCATAAAACACACAGAAGCTTCAAAGAAAGTTTCAAAGAAAGCTGTAAAGGAAGATTCAAAGGAATGGTATGACAGTGAAATATTTATAATTTCAGCTATTGCTTTAGGCGCTGCCATAGTCTTGTTCCTGTACGCTCTACCAACCATAATTATGGTTCGTAGAGGCCAAAATTATGGTTTTTTCCTATTGGTTAATATAATTTTCGGCTTTACAGGAGTGATTTGGATTGTTCTATTGGTGATTGCTTTGACTGCTAAAAACCTCACAGCGGTAAACACAAAACAACAGGCATGAATATAATACTTGGGTCAATTTGGGACAACTACTAGACGAAAGCAGCTCAAAACAGGTGGTGGTAGAACACACTAAATAAACATCATAAGTCATCATCACTAGGCATCACTGCAAATCACTGTAAAATTTTGAAAAAGTGTGGCAAAAGAATGCTCACTCTAATTATGATCCATTCTAGAATCAATCTTGATGTCCAGTATTAATGGAGCATGATCTGATAATACAACATTTTTGAAGTCATCAATCATAAAGTCACTCATGTTTTGTATAAAAAATGGTGAACCAAAAATATGATCTAGATGATGAAATGTCTTTCTAGTTGAACGGAAGGTAGAATGGTTAGTGTTTTCAGGAGAAAGCTTGTAGCACTCGTGGTAAAGACTTTTGATGCCGTATATATTAAGGAGATTTAAGATTTTTATAAAACTATGCTTTGAAAAAGTAGGACCAAGATTCCAGTCTCCTACTATTAAACATGGGCTAGCAAAAAGTTCCTTATAATATTCAAGCACTGTATATTCGAGACAATTTAAGCCTTTTAAATTTTTAAATCTTCCCTGTTTGCAGGCGTAATAAAAATTCCATACGGCTAATAAATTAAAAGAAAAGGTGTCTTTAGTTACTTTAACCGGAATATATATTTCCATTTCATCATCTCGATGTAACTTCTCAATAGTATATCCATTAAAAGTCAAAATTCCGAGGCCTTTTGGGGAAGGTTTTGTGTGATTATTAGTAACCCAGACAGATGAATGGGGGGAAAGTCTTTCAATGTTGCTTTCCTTTAACTCAGGAATGACGGCAATATCTGGATTGAATGATTTAAAGTAATCAATCTGAATTTTTTTATTGATCCCATTATTGCAATTCCATGAGAGTATTCGCATTTTTTGTATCCCACTACAGTAATAGTTTAGACTTTGTTTTTAATAAATGAAACATTTTTAATCTCTTTTATTCATGGTTCTATTATTTTAGAACCATTTCAAACTAATTGAAGTTTCCTTCTAACACAAAGAGTGATACAAATACCAGCGTGCGATAAAATAAATTTATGGATAATAAACAAAATATTTTAAAATTCATTAATACAAGTACCTGGACTTTCGCTAAAACCATGCCCCAATGGCCCCATTACTATATTGTTAGGGACACCCAAAACGAAAAAGATTTTGTAGCACTTGTCGAGTATATTAGGGACAATGGTAAGCCAGAGCCATTTCTTGATAAAACGTACATATATTTTGAAATAGATGGTTGGAAGTATTGGACTATGGGTGATCCAATAGAGAAAACGACTATAATTAATAGGTGTAGATCGATAGAGACCTAAGAATGCAATAACAAAAGTGATATAAAAATAGTTTAAAAGGTGGTAGATAAATAATAGTAATATGAAAAAGATCAAAAAGAAAAAACTGGGATTAATGATACTTCCCGAACATCTTCATAAAATACTAAGCGGCAAGAAAACATGGGAACTAAGAAGCAGAAATACAAACATCCGTGGAAAAATCTACCTTATGGCTAGCGGCACAGGTAGAATATCTGGATATTGTGAACTTGTTGATTCAATAAAAGTCAGTAAAGGCAAGTTCTACAGCAATATGTCTAAGCACCGTGCAAGGGGATATAAATCTCCTTTATATGCTTGGGTTCTCAAGGGTGCTCACCGTTTAAAAAGACCAAAACCATATAAACACCCACCAGGAGCGATAATTTGGGTTAGGCTGTAAGGTTGAGGATAATAAGACTAGAGCGACTATCCATCCATTTATTCTTTCAAAAAGAATAAATAATCTGGGATCAATTTGGCACAACTACTAGACGAAAACAGGCCAAAATAGGTGGTAGTAGAACACAATAAACAAACATGCTCTCTCTTTGTTGTTTTTAATAAAACTTAATCTTTTCACGATGTTATCAACGTCGCTGAACCCAACTCATAACTCGAAGGTCACAGATTCAAATCCTGTCCCAGCTATAAGTGTTCCTCATAAAAGCTATAATCTGGTTCCCAAGTAGTGGGAGGAACTTTTGTTCCATCTGCAAGCGGAATTTCCTTAAGCAAATCTACACACGAACGTGTTTTTATTTGTTTACCACCATAAGAAAAATTTACGCTAATGTTTGGTGGTGTTAGTTGATTTATTTCAACTGTATCTTTTTGTGTTATCCCAACATATGTAGAATAACACGCTGGGGCAATATCAGTTCCAATCTTATTAAATAATATATCAACATTTTCTTTAGCGAAACCGAATCCTAAAAAATGTATATTTTCAGAACCGTTAATTATTTTTGTAATTTCATTCAAAAGCCCATCTTTATTTTGTCTTTCTTCACCGACTACATTTAGGTTCATAATAGCTTCTTCTAATTCATCATCAAGTGACCTTTTTTCATATAAATAATTTATTCTTCCATAAACGTGCAGTATAGATAGTTTTTTAATATATTCCAAAGCGTTTAGTTCGTTGAATGAATGAGAATGTACTAGGAAATCATAGATTTTCCTTTCTAAATAGGTATCGTAATTAAAAGTAATTATTTTTGGAGCATTATTGAAGAACGCCTCAATATCTTTTGTTTCTTTAAGATATGTATCAAATAGCTGCTCTATCCAATCTATTTTGGACTCGTTTTCATCTATGTAGTTAGAATACACATTAATAACATATGCGATAATTATTTTCCCTAGCAATTGGTAAGATAACCCTCTAATCTTTGTTTCTTTACGAGCATTTCTGGTCAAGAAATCGTCTATTGTTGGGCGAGTACTTCTTCTAAATTCATCACAAAAAGTTCTTATCACAGTTTCAATCAAATTTCGTTTTCCTTCTTCATCTTTATTATACATCGTGTCTGAGCTTCTTCCATGCCCATAAAAAAGTGAGTATATTCTTTTTTTTAGATCATCCGGAATAAAAACGACGTTATTCCTATTGAAAGGAGAATCATCTTTAAGCGATATTATGTCATCTCTAAGATTATCTCCTGTAGGAAAACCATATGGGACATGAGCTCCTGCACCTATTATCAAAGTGTTCTTTGAAAAGTTTTTCACCTGTTTCATCTCCTCTAAAAACATTTATTCCGCCTTAACTAATTACCATGGATTTCCAAATATATCTCGTCTGAATCGTCTGTCGTTAGCAAGCCCAATTAATAATTGCTCCATTCCTTTATTTATAGCCTCCCAGTCTCTTGTTTTCCCTTTTTGCTGACATAAATCATATGCCATTTGCAGAGCGTCTAATCCATCGTCGTGACGCCCTTTGGGATAATACTTTAGCTGTTCCAAAAGGATTCTGTGCCTTCTGTTGAATTGTATAAGTCCATTTTTTATTAGAGGTTGTAATGTCTCTATCCTGGCTCTTTTCTCTTCTTTATTTTCCGTTTTTTCCAGGTTTATATGTTTATTTTGCTTGGCTGCTCGCCTCGTTATTTCATCAGCCATAACAGACTGAAAACCATTGCTCTCAAAGGCAAGATAATCGAATTGTCTTTTATCATTTAGAGCTATGATATCTTCTATTGTTTTATCTGGAACCCTTTTTTCAAGATCAGCATCTAATATATAAGCGATATTATTCTTTACATCATACAAAAGGCAAATAATAGCAGAGTAATCGCCACTCTTATTACTTTTTCCTAAACTGGGGTCACAAGCTGCGAATATCCTGGTGTAAAAATCGTTCTTCTTAAGGTGCTCTATTAGGTCTATGTCGGTATCAAAATTGTCATCCCAGTAATGAACATCATCTTGATTAAATATACAGTCTCTAGGATTTACAGGCTCGTTTTGCATCTCACTATCAAAACTTATATATCCTTCCTCTTCCCTTAAAACCATAAGATCATAATAACTCTTGGAGTCAGGCCACAATACTGCTGTACCTTTCAGCATTTCATCTTTATTAACCTCAAAGAAGTTCTTTGCTGCAATTACTCCAGATTCACCTTCGTAATCTTTTTTGTTACAGAAAATATTCTTCCATTCTTCCCATAAGCCAATATTATCTGCCCAACTAATTACCGATCGATATATAAACTTCTTCATACCATGATACATGTCTGGTGACGTAAATTTAGCCAATAATGAATCGTAATGATGTATTGTCCCTACAAAGATCATATTTGTGCTTGATGTACCTGATTTGAGGACAGATTTTTCAAGCCAGTCCTGCAGTTTGTAATAACTTTCAGGTGTTTGTACGGAGTTATCTTGCTCTATATCATCCAGTATTATGAGGCTAGGGCGATGTTCTTTGTTCCTTCTGCCTCTCATTTGCTGCTCAGCACCCAGTGCAATTATTTTTATCCCATTTTTTGTTAATATCTCTTTTTGTGTCCATCTTGGAGGTGCCGGTTTTGCTCCTGTTTCACATGCTGAAGGAAAATCTTTCATCAGTTTTTCATTAGATTCCAGTTCCTGCTTGATGTTGGACAAAAAGCCTTGAGCTTGATCACTGGTACTGGAGATTATTACAATAAACTGTTCAAGCCTGTAGCAAACACAATAGATAACATACTGTAAAGTAACCAAAGTGCTTTTGGCACTGCCTCTTGGAGCTGCAATAGCCAATCTACTTCCTCTTTTACGGGGAAGTTCATTTAACATAAAACTGATATCTTTATGAAAGCTCGAGTCATTGAGGCTATTATAGTGAGAAAAGTAATACTGCCTAAACTTAGTAAACTCAGATAACAATTCTCTTCTTGCCTTCATTATATCTCTACTTACCGATGTTATATTATTGTTCATTTTTTTGTTCTCCAGCCTTTGATTCAGATCTATCTGAGATTTCTTTTACCTTTGATTTAAGAGCAGAGATCTTCTCACTTTCTGGGCATATTGATTCCAAGTCTATGATCTCTTGGGTAATGATTTTAAGATCTTCAGCCTCATTATCAGTATTATAATGATGAAAGATGTCTCCAACTACGGCTCGTGCAGCATTTGGTAGGTACCCTAAGGATTGAAGCTTTGATATAGAGTCAGAGGCTACCATATGAGCATAGTATTCAGCCTGTGCTTTTTCATTGATAGAGCCTTCTTTTGAGCGTGCTAGCCTTGAAAGGTAAGAGTGACTATTCCTCGCCTTAAGTAGGTATTCTCCTATGATTGTCTTAGCAAGATTAACGTCAGGAGATATGGCATTTATTTCTCTTATCTCATTTAAGTCACGCTTTATGGTCTTATCACTGCATTTTAACACCTGTGCCATCTCAGAAATCTTATAACCTTCAAGCCATAGTACTTCTACACACTTAATACGAATATCTTTATCAATGGTACTTGGGTCAACCCTACCGTCCTTTACTCCCTGAATTAGCGATAATATTGGTTCATCATCAAACTGTTTTTTCTCTGATTTCATTGTCTTTCTCCTGAGCAACGTACCTATCTCTTAATTCTTTAGAGATATTGTTGATACCTACATAATTTATATAGCGTCTAACTACACCGTCGCAGTACTTGGGATCGAGCTCGATTCCGTAACAAGTCCTATTCATGGCTTCTGATGCAATTAGTGTAGAACCAGAGCCCAAGAACAAGTCCAAGACTAGATCCTCTCTTATCGAACTGTTCTTAATAGCTCGCTGTGGAATGGCTAAAGGTTTTTGAGTAGGGTGTATGTAGTTTTTTGCAGCATCTCTTGAAATCTCCCACAAGGTTGATTCATTTGTTGGTCCATACCATCTATGAGCTCCATTATCTTTTTTCCAGCCGTATAAACAAAACTCAGTCTGCTGATTATAGTCGCCATAACCTATGGCAAAATTAGGCTTTCCCCAAGTTATGACGCAGGAGACATTAAATCCTAGTCCATCAAGCATTGAACTCATGGGGCCAAACTGCCTGAATCCATTCCATATGTAAAAGATAGCTCCCGAATCCAGATATTCTGCAACGTTAGTAAGGATAGTCTTTAGCCACGATTCGTACTCAGATTGTGACATATTGTCGTTGTATATCTGTTCCCAAAGTTTATGATTTTTAGGTCTAGAACTATCTGTGGGGCGATTACCACCATAATAATTTACGTTGTATGGCGGATCAGTATGGAGTAACTGAACCTTTTTATCTCCTATTAATTGTTTAAGTACATCTGGGTTAGATGAGTCACCGCAAATAATTCTATGCAATCCTAAATTAATTATGTCACCCAGTTGTGTTATGGGCTTTTCAATAGAGTTGACTACAGCATCGAAATCAAAGTCACTATCATCTTTTACATCGTTAAAGTTATCCAGCAGTTCACTTATTTCTACGGTGTCAAAGCCCGTGAGACTAACGTCAAAGTCTGGCATGCTTTGAAGATCAATAATAAGTTCTGCAAGTTTATCGTTATCCCAATCTCCATGGATTTTATTTAAGGCAAGGTTCAGAGCCTTTTCTTTTCCAATAGGTAGGTCAACAACACTGACCTCTACCGCATCCAGCCCCTGTCCCTGAAGTATCTTAAACCGCTGATGACCAGAAACTAATGTCCCTGTTCTTTCGTTCCAGACTAGGGGTTCGACGTAGCCAAAGCTGTTAATGCTCTGTCGCAGTCTTTCATAATCGGAGTCACCAGGCTTAAGATCAACCCTAGGGTTGTAGGGGGCTGGATTAATATCTTTGAGGGGGATAGTTTTTATATTCATTTTTTGACACCTCTATAATTCTCTTCTAACAGACTAAAAGATATAGTGTCAATGATATTTTTTTAAATCCTTTAAAAACTTTAAATCACTTTTTTCTTTGAAATGTAAAATTTATGCTATAATGCCAGCTAAAGGGGTATTTATGAATAAGAACCAGAAGGCTATATTAGACCTGATAACCAAAACAGATAAGGGAAAGCCAACTTTACAGGCAATCGCCGACAAGTTGAAGCTAGGTAGCCCCCAAGCAGTTAAATACCACCTAGAACAACTTCGGAAAGAAGGGAGGATCGAAATAGATCCTGAAACAGACGAAATAAGAAAAGTCTCCATTC
>JBAXWW010000070.1:0-7788 GCA_037128215.1 bacterium
TAGATACAGAAGACGCAATGGAAAAAGCCTTTTCTGCTTCAAAAATAGAGGCTGGTATTACACTAACTGATGATTCATTGTTATTGGAAAAGATAGTGGCTAATGCAAAGCATATAGAACTTTCTGTTCTTAGAGACAAGGATGGAAGAGTTCTTGTTCTTCCAGAACTTGATTGCTCAATACAAAGAAAGTATCTAAAAATATTTGCTGAGACACCGTCTTCAAGTATTGATGATAAAACAAGAAAGACCATAAAGGAAAATGCAGCAAAACTTGCTGAAGGAATAAATCTTGTTGGTCTTGCGAGTTTTGAGTTTTTAGTTAATAAAGAAGGTGTTTTCTTTTTAGAAGTAAACCCTCGTCTAACAGTAGAACATTCGATAACAGAAATGGTTACAGGTTTTGATCTTGTAAAATATCAATTTATGATATCTGCAGGCGAAAAACTGGATATTTACGATAAAGAATTAAGGTGTAGAGGTACGGCTATACAGTGCAGAATTTATTCTGAAGATCCAGAAACTTTTGAACCATGCACAGGTGTGGTAAATGATGTCTTCTTGCCAATGGGACCTCAGGTTAGGCATGAACTTATAGCTCACATGGGTTGGAGATTACCTGTTTATTACGACCACATGCTTGCAAAAATGTCTGTTTGGGGTAATGACAGGCAAATGGTAATCACAAAGATGACGCACTTGCTAAAAGACTACTTCTACTCTGGAATCATTACCAATATACCTCTTCAGAGGCAGATATTCGGACATGAGTCCGTTGTCGGTGGTACCTATAATGTTGACTTTATGAGGGATAATTTTGTATTTAATAAGCCTGAACCTCCTCAGAATGTTAAAACAGCTATGATGGTTGCTACTGCTATTAAGGTGTACAACACAGAAGAAGAACAAAGAGGGGAACTATCTCTTGTCAGTGGACCCGTAAGTGCCTGGCAGAAAGAAATAGGCACGGGGAGATTATAATGATCATAGAAGTAAAATTAAACAACGATAAGATGGAAAGAGTTAAGGTTACAAAGAATAATGAAAAATTCTTTGTTAGTTTTTTGGATAGGAATGACACAACACCTTTTGAGGCGAATTTTGAAGAATGTGGTCAGTTTTATTCTGTAATAATAGAGAATAAACCATTCCTTGTTAAGTTTGTAGAAGATGGCAACATGCATACTGTTACAGCCGGATCATATACTTCTAGTATAGAAGCAGAAAATCAGGAAAGAAAAGTAAGACGTGAATTAAGAGAAACTTTTTCTGTTAAAGTTAATACCATGGAAACTAAAATTCCTGGAAAGATAATGGAAGTTCTAGTTAAACCTGGTCAGACAGTACAAAAAGGTGATGAACTTTTCATCCTTGAAGCAATGAAAATGGAAAACAGGATTTTTGCTCCAAGAGATGCTGTAATAAAAGAAATAAAAGTAAAAAAAGGTGACATATTACCAGCTGGATCTAAGCTTTTAGTTTTTGAAACTGTTCAGAATATTAAGCCTACAATAAATTGATCTTTTGAATTACACAGGGAGGATAAAATGACTACACCGACAACTAGAGACAAAGTTAGAGAAATATTGAATCAAATAAGACCTGCTCTTCAGGCAGATGGCGGCGACGTTGAGCTTGTTGAAGTAACAGATGAAGGCGTTGTTAAGGTAAAACTTCACGGTGCTTGTTCTCACTGCATGGGTGCTGTTATGACACTCAAGAATGTAGTTGAGGCAAGAATAAGAGCTGTTGTGCCAGAAATAAAATCAGTAGAAAGAGTTGGATAATAAATCTACAAAAATAGTGTTTGACACTAAATAGCCATAGCAATAAACAAACCACATTATGTTTATACATGTAAGTAATTTAAAACCTAACCAAGAGCAGAAGTTTAAGGGAGAACTTAAACAAGAATGGCTCAATATTGCTCTTTCCACTCTTGATCAGGAAGTTAAAGAGTATAGTTTTGACCTAACAGTTACAAAAAAAGGCGAATTCATAGAACTTGACGGAGAATTTTCTGGCAAGGCTATGCCGGAGTGCGTCAGATGTCTGGGAAGATTTGAAATACCATTCAAGGATCATTTTAGACTTTTCCTATACAAGGATGATGGGGCTTATGTTGGTGATGGTGGAGAAAACGAATTAAAACAAGATGATATGGAGTTTTCCTTGCTTCAAGGAGACAAAATAGATCTTGGAGAAGTCCTAAGAGAGCAGCTTATACTAGCTCTACCAGATTATCCTTTATGCAATACGACATGCCCTGGAATCAATACTTGATGTAGAGCCATTATTGTTGTATCAATTCTAAAAATTAGGGAAATACCTTAGGAGGATATTATTAATGCCAGTTCCAAAGAAGAAAACTTCAACATCAAAAAGAGATATGAGAAGGTCTCATCACGCGTTAACAAAAACTAACACTATTAAGTGTTCAACATGTGGAGAGAAAAAGCTTCCACATCAAGCCTGCCCTAGCTGTGGAACTTATAGAGGAAGAAAGATTACGGTACAGAAAGAGGAGGAATAGTCCTTTGAGTACAGCACTACTTTTTCCGGGACAGGGCTCCCAATACATTGGCATGGGCTCTAAGTGGATACAACAATATCCATATGCTAAGGATTTTTATACAAGAGCAGATTCTGCTTTAGGCTTTTCTTTAAGCAAATTATGTTTTGAAGGGCCGGACTCTGAACTTGTTAAAACTGAATATACTCAACCAGCTATACTTACAACAAGTGTGGCAATGTTTGAGGTACTTAAGAGAGAAAAAAATATAAACTTTTCTTATGTTGCAGGACATAGCCTTGGAGAATACTCTGCTCTTGTTGCTTCTGGTGCATTAAATTTTGAA
The DNA here is from genome assembly GCA_037128215.1 of bacterium. Taxonomy (GTDB): domain Bacteria; phylum Bdellovibrionota; class JAFGOL01; order JAFGOL01; family JAFGOL01; genus JAPLFT01. The sequence continues at coordinate 2,858 of JBAXWW010000070.1, forward strand.
GAGGCTGTGAAGATAGTTAACCTAAGAGGAAAACTTATGCAGAAAGCAGTACCTGTTGGTATGGGTAAGATGGCTGCTGTTATAAGATGTGATGAAAATATTCTAATAAGTGAAATAAGAAAGGTCGATCCAGCTGGAACAGAACTAAGTGCTGCTAATTATAATTCTGATGATCAGATAGTCGTTTCTGGCGCTGCCCAAGCTATAGATAGTCTTTTAGCAAGTCTGAAAGAATTAAAGATCAAAGCTATTCCTCTTAACGTAAGCGCTCCATTCCATTCACCTTTAATGAAAACTATCGTTCCAGAATTTACAAATGCTTTGAATAAATTAAATATCTCAAAACTTAATGTTCCTTATATTGCTAATATAGACGCAAAAGTACACAGTGATTCATCAGTAATAATTAATAATCTAGCTGCACAAATACCTGGTTCTGTAATGTGGAAACAAACGATCTCTAAACTTTCAAGTTCCGGCGTTAATAGGGCTGTAGAAGTTGGCCCAGGAAAAGTCTTGGCTGGTCTTTGTAGTAAAATATCAAACAGTTTTGAATGTATCTCTATGGATACATTGGAAACTTTAGACTCAATATAGGGGGAGATTACATAATGGATCTAGGTCTTAAAGGTAAAAATGCGCTTATCACCGGCGGTGGAAGAGGAATTGGCGCGGCTATAGCAAAAGCACTGGCTTCTGAGGGTGTTAACGTAATAATAACAGATATAAATGAATCTTCTGCGACTACAACACTTGATGAAATATCAAAAATAGGTAATGGCAAAGGTTACTTTTATCATATGAACGTTGCTGATGCAGTATCAGTAAGTGATTGTATAGGAAAAGCTCAAAAAGAAAGAGGAAACATAGATATACTAGTTAACAACGCTGGTATTACAAAAGATAATCTTCTTATAAGAATGAAAGAAGAGGATTGGGATGCTGTACTAAATGTAAACTTAAAAGGAGCGTTTAACTGTACCAAATCTATAGCTCCTATAATGATGAAATCTCGCTGGGGAAGAATAATAAATATTTCATCTATCGTTGGTGTTATGGGAAATAAAGGACAGGCTAATTATTGTGCATCTAAAGCAGGTTTAATAGGTCTTACAAAATCATGCGCACAGGAACTTTCTTCTCGTAATATTACTGTTAATGCAATTGCTCCAGGTTTTATAGTTTCAGATATGACTAATGCTCTTAGCGAAGAAGTACAAAAGGATTTCTTTACCAAAATACCACTTGGACGTTTTGGAACAGTAGAAGAAATAGCTAATGCAGTGTGTTTTTTAAGCTCAGATAAGGCCTCGTACATAACAGGTCAGGTCTTGGGCGTGAATGGCGGAATGTGGATGTAAAAACGGCAATAATGCTGTATTTTATATAAAAACTCTAGAAGGGAGGAAAATCAAAATGGCAACAAATGAAGACAGACTCAAAGGCATCATCGTGGATCAACTAGGCGTTGAATCTGAAAAAGTTACAGTTAACGCTTCTTTTATTAATGATCTTGGTGCTGATTCTTTAGACATCGTTGAACTAGTTATGGCGATGGAAGAAGAGTTTGACATCGAAATCCCAGATGAAGATGCAGAAAAAATAAAGACTGTTGGCGACGCTGTAAATTATTTGAACACACATAAGAAGTAATTTTTTGAGTCTATAGAGTTTAATCTTTGAGCCTGATGCAAATTTTTGTGTCGGGCTCAACGGTTGTTAGGAGGATTTAAGATGAGTTCTAAGCGAGTTGTAATAACAGGTATGGGTGTTGTAACTCCATACGGCATAAATCTTGATAATTTTTGGAATTCAATTGTAGAAGGAAAATCTGCAATTTCAAATATAACAAAGTTTGATACTACCGATTATGCAGTAAAGATTGCTGGTGAAATAACGAATCTTAACGTTGATGAGTTCATAGATCAAAAAGATCAGAAAAAAATGGACCCTTTTATGCACTACGGCGTAATAGCTGCAGATCTTGCTATAAAAGATTCTGGAATTACTTTTGATGATAGCATGAAAAAAAGAACAGGCGTTTTTGCTTCAAGCGGAATCGGCGGTCTTATAACTATTCAGGAAAATCATCAAAAATTAATGGAGAAAGGCCCAAGAAGGATATCTCCAATGTTTATTCCTATGTCGCTGTCTAATTTATTACCTGGTCATGTTTCTATAAGACATGGTTTTACAGGTCCTAATATCAGTATAGTATCTGCATGTTCCAGCGGTGCACACTGCATAGGTCACGCATATCTTACTATACTTGAAGACAGAGCTGATTTCATGATTGCAGGAGCTGCAGAAGCAGCAGTGTGTCAACTTGGCATAGGTGGTTTTGCTGCAATGAGAGCTCTTTCTACAAGAAACGAGGAGCCACAAAAAGCTAGTCGTCCTTGGGATAAGGACAGAGATGGTTTTGTCTTGAGTGAAGGTGGAGCTTTTGTTGTCCTTGAAGAATATGAACATGCAAAGAAAAGAGGCGCAAAAATGTATGCTGAAGTTGTTGGTTATGGACTAACAGCAGATGCGACTCATATAACACAACCTTCAGAGACTGGAGATGGTGCAAGAACATGTATGGAATTAGCAATGAAAGATGCTGGTGTAACACCATCACAAGTTGGTTATATAAATGCACATGGAACTTCAACACCTCTTGGTGATGTTGCAGAAACCAATGCAATAAAAGGACTTTATAAGGATGACATAAAGGGACTAAACGTTTCTTCTACTAAGTCAATGACAGGGCACTTTTTAGGTGCTGCTGGAAGTTTAGAAGTCGTAATAACTGCTCTTGCTGTTAAAAATGGAGTTATCCCTCCTACCATCAATCTTGATAATATAGATGAGAATTGTCAGGGAATTAACTTTACTCCTAACACAGCTGTTAAAAAGAATCTTGAATATGCTTTAAGTAATTCTTTTGGATTCGGAGGAACCAACAGTTCCGTTGTGTTAAAGAAAATATGAAAATATTCATAGCCTCAGATCATGCTGGGTTCGATTTAAAGGTGGTAGTTATTGGACATCTTAAGTCTAAAGGCTACGACGTAGTAGATTCTGGGACTAATGATGCTTCAAGTTCTGTTGATTATCCAGATTATGCAAAAAAAATAGCAAAAGAAGTTCATTCCAGCAAGGGTACTTTGGGAATATTACTCTGCGGTACTGGTCTTGGTATGTCGATAGCTGCAAATAAAGTTAAAGGTATAAGAGCAGTTTCTGTAAGTGATACTTTTTCTGCAAGAATGTCCAGAATGCATAATAATTCGAATGTTCTTTGTTTGGGCAGCAGAGTTGTAGGCAATGGACTTGCTTTAGATATAGTTGATGCGTGGCTGAATGCTGAATTTGAAGGCGGACGTCATGCAGGTAGAGTCGATAAGATCTCTAAAATAGAGGGGGAGTAGTCACATGTCATGGTTTGAACACATAAAGAATTCAGATGAACAGATCTATAAAGTAATTATGAAAGAACTTGATCGTCAAGAATATGGTTTGGAGCTTATAGCCTCAGAAAATTATGTAACACCAGCTGTTATGGAGGCAATGGGTTCTGTTCTTACCAATAAATATGCAGAAGGATATCCTGGAAAAAGATATTATGGTGGTTGTGTAAATGTAGACGAAGCAGAAAACCTTGCCATAGAGAGAGTAAAGTCTCTATTTGGTTCTGATTATGCTAACGTACAGCCACACAGTGGATCACAGGCCAATATGGCTGTCTATATGTCTGTAATGCAACCAGGAGATGTTATTCTTGGGCTTGATCTTAGTCACGGTGGTCACCTTACTCATGGAAGTCCTGTTAACTTTTCTGGATCTCTTTATAAGGCTTTCCACTACGGTGTTACTAAAGATACCAACTTAATAGATTATAATCAGGTAAGGGAGCTTGCTCATCAGCATAAGCCAAAGGTTATCGTTGCTGGAGCCAGTGCTTATCCAAGAATTATTGATTTTAAAAAATTTAGAGAAATAGCAGATGAAGTTGGAGCTAAAGTTGTTGTCGACATGGCACATATAGCAGGTTTAGTTGCAACAGGACTTCATCCAAGTCCTGTCCCTTATGCAGAATTTGTTACATCAACAACACATAAAACACTTAGAGGACCAAGAGGCGGTCTTATTCTTGCAAAAGAAGAATATGGTAAATCAATCAACAGTAAAATATTTCCTGGCATACAGGGTGGACCATTAATGCACGTAATAGCAGCAAAAGCTGTCGCATTTAAAGAAGCTCAGTCTCCTGAATTTAAAAAATATCAGGAACAAGTAATTAAAAACTCAAAAGCACTCGCTGAAACATTAAAAGGGAATGGAATAAAACTTGTTAGTGGCGGCACAGATAATCATCTTGTGCTTATTGATCTTTCTGGTACAGAAACAACAGGTAAAGATGCAGAGATAGCTTTAGGTATGGCAGAGATAACTGTTAACAAAAATACAGTTCCTTTTGAGACCAGGTCTCCTTTTATAACCAGCGGTATCAGAATAGGAACTCCAGCTGTAACAACACGAGGGATGAAAGAAAAAGAAATGGTGCTTATTGCAACATTAATAACAAAAGTTATACATAATATTAGTGATCAAAACGTCCTTAGTGATGTTAAAGCAAAAGTTAGAGAACTTTGTGATGCGTATCCTCTTTATAAGGGCATTCTTTTTTAAGTAACTAAGTCACTGTTACGTTGAGGTGTTATCTATGAAGAGACGACAAAGTAGGGATTTAGCTTTTCAGCTTGTTTATGCTATGGAGATGTCTTCAGAGAGTAAAGAATCTGTTGTTAAAAGATTTTCTGCTGTTAGCTCCAAAATGGATTCTGGTGAAGCCGCTTATGCTCTTCAGTTATTTGACTGGACGCTTGAAATGATACCAGACCTTAATGATAGTCTTAAACCAATTGTAGAACACTGGTCATTGG
>JBAXWW010000071.1:0-7778 GCA_037128215.1 bacterium
GATCTGTTTTGTACAGATAATTCATTCTGTACACAGCTAGATATCTCTGTGATTGTTTCATCTAGTTGTAATAATGCTTTCACGTCGTTAGTTGCTTGTAGTTGCTTTTTATAAGATGACATATCAGCAGGTATTATCGTATTTATTTTCTCTTTCCATTTTAAATCTATATTTTCTATTTGTAGTTTAGTCGTGTTGGTAATTAATGATTGTTTATATAGATCATAAAAATAATAAGTCCCTAGAATTTCGTTTATGGTAGATAAACTCTCTACAAATTTATCAAAGGCTTGTATCCTATCAGCTGTTGACTCTAAATTATCTATCTCTTTTAACATGTTTATTTTAATTCTTATTTCATATGATTTTTCGTAATTTTCTAAATAATTATACATTTCCAGTGAGGCGCTATTATCTCCATGCGCTCGCATATATTTATATACTTCTTCTTTTGCCGTTCTGTTTTCATTATTTGTGATCGTAGGATTAGGGTCAAAGGACATTGCCACATAAAAAAGACTTAAATTATTTGTACTAGCAGCTAAATGTAAAGCTGTATTGCCTTCACTGTTTTTTACATTTATATCTAGGCCTTTATTGATAAAAATATTGCGGAGGTCATTGACTACAGGCTCTATATGACCATACTTTAAAGCTCTAGACTCAGATATATATCTAAAAAAATCATCTCCAAGATTATTATCCTGTCCGTATAAATTAGACAGTGAAATAATAAAAAATATATATAATAATAAAAGCTTCATTTACTTTTTTATACCTTCTACCATTGCTTTTACCTCAACAAAATGTTTCATTGCCATATCTAAAGAAAGCTTACAGCTCTTGTCGTATGTTCCCATCTTACCGTTGTTAACAAAAGTGTTCATAAATGTTTTAATCATTTTTAAAGTTTCAACAAATTCAGACTCAGCGTATATTCCTTTGTATTCCTCTGATTGTATCAATGTTGCTATGTAATTTATTGCTAACAAATCTCTGCCTGATATACACTTATTATTAGAGATATTAGTAAGAGCTTTATCTATAAAATCATCTATTTTTGTTATCTTATCTAAAGCTGGATCTTTAAGTAGTATACTTATTGTTGTCCTTTCATCTAATTTTTCAAGGTTCTCTATGTGTGCTCTTGCAGAATCCAAAAATTCTAAAAGAGTATAGCATCCTCTTATATAACCTGGAGAAAAAGTTCTAGTGTTTTCTTCTAGAAAATCATATATTTTTTGTTCAGCTTGGAGGATTTCTGTAAGATTTTGTACTGCTAACGTTAGTTTTTGTATTTTGATGAATTCATTGACTTTTTTATCATAGGAGTTTTCCGTATCCTGAGAATAAGCGATATTACTGATTATCAAAAAAAATAAAAAAATTAATAAGTTCTTCATGTCTTGCCTTTGAATAAAGAGTATTTTATGGGCACATTGACCCACATTTATTAAAGCAAGACCTGTGCCTTCTCTATCTTCTTGTTTTTATTGTTGTTTATAGTGAAAGAAGCCGGAAATGGTGTTGAACGATAATAATACTGTAAAAACAATTTACATCATGTAAAAGCCTTAAATTATGAATATTGCACTTTTAAATCTAGGATGCCCTAAAAATCAAAAAGACGGAGAAGTTGCATTAGCGTCTTTTATCAAAAATGGATTCAAATATACAGAGGCTCTAGAAAAAGCCGAAGTGATAATGATAAATACATGTGGATTCATAGATGAAGCAAAACAAGAAAGTATATCAACCATCCTTTCCTGCTCAGAATATAAAACAAATGGGCTATGTAAGGTTATTATATTAACTGGCTGCCTTTCTCAAAAATATAATAAAGATCTAACAAAGGAGATGCCAGAAATAGATATCTTTCTTGGTGTTAGTACTTTTCCAAGAGCTTATGAAGTCTATTCTGATTTTTTAAGAACAAAAAAAAGCCAAAGTCTAATAGAAGAACCTAGTTTTATATATACTGACTGCGATTATATTAATGTTCTTAAAAAAAGCGGATATGTACCAGAGACTTTTTCTTATAGTGCTTACGTTAAAGTAGCAGAGGGTTGTGATAGCAAATGTACATACTGTTCTATCCCCTCAATAAGAGGAACAACAAAAACTAGAACTCATCAAAGTATTATAGATGAGATAGCTTTTCTTGTTAAAACTGGTGTTAAAGAGATTGTTCTAATCGCCCAGGACCTGACGGCCTCCCCAATACAAATAAAAGAACTGTTAAAAAAAATATCCAGAATGCCAAAAGATAAGAGGCCAGCATGGCTTAGACTTATGTATTGCAATCCATGGGGTGTAGATGATGAGCTCATAAAAATTATAAAAAATGAAGAATGGATAGTGAACTATATAGATATGCCTATACAACATGTGAGTGAGAGTGTCTTAAAAAGAATGGGAAGAAGGGGTGGAGGGGCCATTGTCAGGGACCTAGTGAATAAGCTCAAAGAGAATGATATAGTTATAAGAAGTACTATTCTAACTGGTTTTCCAGGAGAAACGGCTAAAGATTTTGAAGAATTAAGAGCCTTTGTTTCTGAGGGGTACTTTAATTGGCTTGGCCTTTTTGTCTTTTCGCCTCAAGAGGGTACATTGGCAATTGATATGTTGGGCAAGGTTCCTTTGGAACTTGCAATAGAACGTAGAAATGAACTTGACAGACTTCAATTTGAGATTACAACTGCCTTAAATGATAGATACGTTGACAGTGTCCTTCCTGTTCTTATAAACTGTAAAACAGAAGGGCTGATAGAAGGACGTATATTTTCACAGGCACCCGTCGTAGATGGTGTAGTAAGGTTTGAGGGGAAAATAAAAGGGCCGTTCGAGAAGGTCCTTATAGAGGAAGTTAACGGTTTTGATCTGATTGGAAAAATTTTTAAGGAGATTGATCATGGCTAAAAAAGTTGCTAAAAAAGTTGCTAAAAAACCGGCAAAAAAAGCTGCAAAAAAAATCGCAAAAAAACCAGCGGCTAAAAAACCAGTCGCCAAAAAGAAGGCTGTTAAAAAACCAGCCGTAAAAAAAGTAGTAAAAAAAGCTGCACCTAAAAAAGTAACTGTTAAAAAGATTGTCGCAAAAAAAACGATTGCCAAAAAGCCAGTTGTAAAAAAAGTTGCACCTAAAAAAGTAACTGCTAAAAAAATTGTCGCAAAAAAGCCTGAAGTTAAAAAGCCAGTAGCTAAGATTGCTACAGTCAACAAACCCTTAAAAGTAGTTGAGGATCTTAATACTTCAAAGAAAAAGATATCAGATGATGAAACGATCCCTACTATAGATGATTTTGTAGAAGAGGGTGGATTTAAGAAAGAACCTTCCTTACTTCTTGATGAAGATGAAGCTTTAGAGGATGTAGATTTTTTGGATGAAGATGATGAAGATGGTTTGCCAAGGATTGGCGGCAAGTCAGAAGAATATGGTGAATATACCATAGAAGATGACAGAGGCTGGGCTGAAGATGAAGACGAGATAGAAAAGAAAGATCTTGATGATGATAAAGTAGAAGATGATGACCTTGAAGTCGAAGATGATGATGAGGATGATGCATCTAGTGGCAGAAGAGGCGGATTTTATTGATCAGTTAGAAAATCGATTCTCCTTGAGGGTCGATAGCTACCAATAATGGAAGTTTGGAGGTGGTAAATTTTCTTACTGCCTCCGGACCCAGTTCAGAAAAAGCAATTATCTCACCAGTAATAAAAAACTTTGATAGATATGCTGATACTCCTGACATTAAAACCAGGTAAGGTGTTTTATTTCTTTTAATGGTTTCTTTAGCCTTATCTGATCTTGCTCCCTTTCCTATAGTCGCCAATACTCCCTGTCCTAGCATAAAGTCCAAGGAAGCATCCATTCTTATGCTTGTTGTTGGTCCTATTATTATCTGTTTACCTTCAGTAGGAGCTCCGTACATAACTATTGATCCATTCAAATCAACAGGAAGTTTTTTGCCTTCTATATACATTTCAAATAACTTTATCTGTGAGCTGTCCCTTACAGTTATGATATCACCTGTATAAGTTATCCATTCACCTGCCTTTACATCTTTAAGTAAGTGTAAATTTGTTTTGTCTATATCTTGATGTCTTATGTTCATATTACAATCTCACCTCTTCTTGCAGAATGACAGAGTATGCTTACGGCTACTGGAAGAGTTGCTATGTGTCTTGGTTTTTCCTCTATGAAAACATCAAGAACAGAACACTCTCCCCCTAAACCCATAGCTCCAATATTTAAAGAGTTTAGTTCTTCCTTTAGTTCTAATTCCTTTGTAGCGTAATAAGGCTTTTTATTTCTGTTGCCTATTTTTCTTAATAGGGCTTTTTTAGACGATATCACTGCTTGATCCAGTGTCCCGCCTACACCTATACCTATGATCAGTGGTGGACAAGCGTTGGGGCCTTTTTCTTTTACAAGGTCTAGTATGAATTTTTTAATACCTTCAAAACCGTCAGAAGGATTTAGCATTTTTGTAGCACTTGCATTCTCGCTACCGCCTCCTTTTGCCAGGTAGGATATTTTTAGCTGCTCACTATTTGTATGTTCTATATGAATGAATGCTGGAAGATTATTGCCTGAATTCTTTCCTATAAGGGGATCATCCATTATTGATGGTCTTAGGTTTTTTTCTGAATATACTTTTGCAACTGATTCATTGAGGAGTTCTTCTATATGTTTGTCACCCTCTATCTCTATCTTTCTCATTTCAATAAAAAAGATAGATATTCCATTATCCTGGCAAAGAGGTAATTCACTATCATTGCCTATTTTTGCGTTTTCATGAATTATCTCTAGAAATCTTTTTTCTTGTTGATTGCTAGTTTTTGTTTTACATAAAGATATATCGTCGTAGATGTCTTCTGGTAAAACTGAATTACATGTTTTTATCAGATTGTATGTCTTTGAAATTATTTGCTCAGCCTTGATCTTTCTGTTTGCCACATTAATCTCCGACGTATTTGTTTAAATAAAACAGTTTGTCAAATATATTTGTTCGTTAAAATTAATTTTAACGCTAAACGGCTGTATTTACAAGTTCTAGGGGATAATATTAGAAAAAATATTTTTGTTTATTGACAACAAAAATGAAGGTGAATATACATTGCAACACGTTAGATTTGAGAGATAAAAAAAAGAGAGTGGGGGGAAGTTAGCTTGAATATTTCAACAACTTTAAGGAACGGAACATCATACTTTCAGATAGTAGAAAGATACTCTGTTATACTAAGAAAAATATCGTTTTTGCATGAAACCATAATAGTGGAATTCAAACCAGAACTTGAACCAATAATAAATAAGATAGATACCCTTATAGTTGAACTTGAAAACACTGATTCAAGGACCGATAAGCTGTTCGATCTTAGAAGGATGTTGTTCCAATTGGAGGACCTTGTAGATTTTAAGGCTATAAAAAGATATAACGAGCTTTTAGATAATATACAGGTAAAGAGTGAGTCAGTTCAGGTTAAGCAGGTGCTTAAACAGGACACCAAGAGTCCAGATACTGCAAATACAACAATAAGTACTCCAAAGGACACATGGGAGAACGTTACAAATTACCTTAAAAGTCAGCTTAATGTACATACATATAATGTTTGGGTAAAACCTGTAGAATACCACTCCTGTGACGACAAGAAGATAAAAGTGGCTGTTCAGAATCAGTTCTATAAAAACTGGTTAGAGGATCATTGTTCTAGATTGATAAAGAAGCATCTGGATGATATAGGTACTGACTATGAGGTTACTTTTATAGTTGGGTAGCTTCCATTTTTTTCAAGGATACTTTAATGTTAAAAATTTTTCCTGCATTATTTTGTGTTTTTTTTCTGTTCTCGTCATGCTCCTCAATAGAAAAGATAGAGGGTGCAGATAAGGCGGAGACCTTTTATCTTAGAGGTATGGCCTATCTAGATGATTCAATGTATACAGAGGCACTTGAAAAATTCAATCTAGTTAAGAATAAATATCCCTATAGTAAATATGCTGTTGATTCTGAACTTAAGATAGCTGATACATATTTCAAAAAAGGTGACTTTATAGAGGCTCAAAGAGTCTACTCTCTTTTTGCAGAGCTTCATCCGCAGGAACCAAGAATAGATTATGTAACATATCAAAGCGGTATGTCTTTTTATTCTTCATTACCTTCTACTGTAGATAGGGATATTAGTTATGCAAAAAAAGCTATCGATGAATTTAAAGCTGTTGTCGATATATTTCCAAACTCTGTCTATTTTAAAGATGCTTTAGAGAAATATACTGAACTTAGAAGTAAACTTGCAGAAAAAGAGATCTACATCGCTACTTTCTACAAAAAGAAAGAAAAATATGAGTCTGCTGCAGAAAGATACAAAACAGTATTGGAACAATATCCAAATCTGGGCTTTGAAGAAAAAATGTATAATGAACTAATAGATTGTTACACAAAGTTAGAGAAAACAGACGAAGCAAAATATTATATAGATCTATTGATGATCTCATATCCTAAAAAGGGATTATGACGATGCAGACACATTCTGACATCTTTAAAGAAGCAAAAAAGATGATAGCTACAAATAAGCTTGAACAAGCTAAGGTAGTTCTACAGCCACTTATAACAGAACTTAATAATGATTACAGAGTGTATTCAATGTTGGGCTACATCTATCATAAACAGGGCTTATTCGCCAGAGCCATACGCAATTATAGAAAGGCTTTAGGCATCAATCCTACCGATGTAGAAACAACAATAAATCTTTCCCTTATATACAATGATCTGGGAAAATACGAGCAGGGTGCGGAACTGTACGCAAAGGCTGTTGGCATGATGGAAATGTCTGCCTCAGAACAGGATATAAGCAAAAAAGAAGAAAAAGAAGAAACCGATGTGATGTTTGCTAATCAGCATGCAAATATAGGTGAACTTTATCTTAGGTATAACAGGACGGAAGAAGCTTATGCTGAACTGGAAAAAGCATTAACTCTTAATCCAAGGTCCCAGCATGCAAATATAGAGCTTGCTGAATGTCTTTCTAGATTAGGCAAAAGAAAGCAGGCTATAAAGAACCTTAGAGCTCTAAAACTTAAATGTCCTGAATATCTTGATGCTCGTGTAAAGCTCGGACATCTATTGTTTCTTGAAGGTGAACTTGGCTATGCTACAGAGGAATGGGATGAAGTGCTAAAGCTTGACCCAGGCAACATGGAAGCAAAAATGTATATCAGGATGGTAAAGGAAGAATCTCTACTCCCTTGACATAAATTGGTCTTATATCTATAACGTCTTGGATTGTTACTAACGAGGAGGTTCGTGATTATGAAGAAAGTTTTAATGTTGGTTCTTGCTCTAGTGTTGGTTTCTAGTTGTTCAAAAAAGGATGTTCTTACAGAAAAAGAGGATTCAACCTCTATAGGCTATGGAATATCAGGTAGTGATGCCGGTCAGGCTGGAGATCTTAAGACGATAAATTTTGATTTTGATAATTCTAATATAACAGCAGAAGCCAAGACCATACTTAAGGCAAATGCTGAGTGGTTAAAAAAGAATGCAAAAGTATCAATACAGATAGAAGGACATTGTGATAGTCGTGGAACTATCGAATACAATATAGCCCTTGGAGAGAAAAGAGCTATTGTTGTTAAAAAATACCTTCTTGGTTTGGGTATAGCAAAAACAAGGCTTAACGTTATTAGCTATGGTAAAGAGAGACCTCTGGTAAAAGAGGATAACGAAGCAGCATGGGCGAAGAACAGAAGAGCTAATTTTGTTATAGTATCTAAATAATTA
>JBAXWW010000072.1:0-7776 GCA_037128215.1 bacterium
ATAGCATTAATTAAATAAAGAAGAGCTCTTTCTATTCTCCAAGAAAAGACATTAGTAAATACAACTTTATATGCATCATCTTCAATGTGTTTTCCTATTTGTTCTTCAAAAAAAGACTTAGCCTGAGGACTTGTTGGGTTTTGCCTTAAAGTCTTAAAAGCCTCATGAACATGTTGTTCAGTTGTCGTATATGCTGCAGGGTCATAATCAAATACCGGAGGTATATGTTGTTCTGCCTCTTTAACTGCTCTTTCTGTAGCTTCCCAATCCTCAAATTCAAGAGATTGAGATGCTTTTATATTCCTGTCAGCAAATTCTCCTAACTTGTATGACTTATATGGTTTGGTCAAATTTACATTTATAATAACCGATATAATGATCGAAGACAGAACAAGGAACCACATCAAATTAAATTTGGTGTAATACATCATTCGTATTTTTTCTATCTGTCGTCTAAAAAAATTAATCATTAGTTTTGGAACACTCTTTATATATTATGGCTATTAAAACATATAGAACAGGTACTAATAATGTATCAGTTATTACAGATATCACAGGGAGCATAGAGGCAAAAAAGGAAACAACTGTGTAAATAAATATATAAACAAATATCAACCATCCATATCCCTTAGTCATAGATATGCTCTTAGAGATTGAATCTAAAACACCTGCATTTTCTTTTTCTGAGATTATAAAATAAGAAATAAGTGTTATTACAAACCAGTACACCCCTGGCACAACCAGCAGTACAAGTCCAAGCACAAAGATAGGAATGATAACTAGTTCTAGAAGTAATATGTTTTGTACTTTCTTTTTAGTAATAAATTTTTTAAAAGAGATAACACTTAGTTTTTCTCCATTAACAGCCAGCAATATCATCGGTATAAAACCAGCAAGAAAAATTATTCTAGCAAATTCAAAACCCAATAATGCCAGTATCATCATAGATGATCCACTGTTCAATATCCCAGTTATGGACTGAGTCCCCATTACCGGGCTTAGAATTTTCATTATACCTAGTTCAATTACACTATAAGCCAGAGCAATAGACATTAAAGGGATACAATTCTTTTTTACTATATCTACGGCGGTCTTTACTCTATCCATTATAGCAGGCCCCTTTTCTCTAGTGTTTTTCTTTAACGGAAGCTTTAGGGTTGTAACCCTTGTCTCCCTTTATGAACATATACTCTTCTTCTTCTCCAGAGAATATTTCTTCTCCACTACCTGCTACAAGAGCAAGTTTTAAAACTTCATCAGCCTCTTTGACAGGATGAATCGTAAGTTCATTCAATATAACTTCTGGAACTTCTTTAAGGTCTTTTACGTTTTCTGCAGGAATAATAACATCCTTAACACCAGCTCTATATGCAGCCATTATTTTTTCTTTTAAACCACCTATAGGTAGCACATGTCCTCTTATTGTTATTTCTCCTGTCATAGCAACATGCTTTTTAACAGGTCTTTTTGTAAGAGCAGAAACAAGTGATGTAGCAATGGTAACACCAGCGCTAGGTCCATCTTTTGGTATAGCAGCTTCTGGTGTATGGATATGGATGTCTGTTTTAGAATAAAAATCTTTATCAAGACCAAGTTGTCCTGCTCTGCTTCTAACATAACTTATTGCAGCCTTAGCACTTTCCCTCATTACGTCGCCAAGATGTCCTGTTACTTCAACAAAGCCACGTCCAGGCATAACTGTTACTTCTACAACAAGCATTTCTCCGCCAACAGAGGTCCATGCAAGACCATTAGTAGTGCCTATCTGATCCTGTCCTTCTATCACTCCGTATTTATAACGAGGAGCTTCTAGGAATTTTTCTACAAGTTTTTCTGTAAGTATTATCTGATGCTTTTTACCCTTTGATTCAAGGATCTCTCTTGCAGATTTTCTTATAAGAGTACCGATTTCTCTTTCTAGAGTTCTAACTCCAGCCTCTTTAGTATATCTTCTTATAACAAAAAGTAATGTCTGAGTAGAGAACTTAACCTGATCCTCTCTTATTCCATTAGCCAAGATCTGTTTAGGAACCAGATACCTTTTTGCTATATTCAATTTTTCTTCTTCTGTGTAAGAATTAAGTTCTATAACTTCCATTCTGTCCAATAGAGGAAGCGGTATTGTATACATACTGTTAGCTGTAGTAATGAACATAGTCTTGGATAGATTAAAATCAAGCTCCAAGTAGTGGTCATTAAATGTAGAATTCTGTTCTGGGTCTAAGACCTCTAGCAATGCTGAGGCTGGATCACCCCTTTGATCACTATTCATCTTGTCTATTTCATCCAATAGGAATACCGGATTAATAGTACCAGACTTCCTCATACCTTGTATTATTTTTCCAGGAAGCGCACCAACGTAAGTTCTTCTATGTCCTCTGATTTCTGCTTCATCCCTTACTCCGCCCAGAGACATCCTTACGAATTTTTTATTGATTGCCCTAGCCACTGATTTTGCCAATGATGTCTTACCTGTTCCCGGAGGTCCAACAAGACAAAGTATTGGTCCTCTTAAATCACCAGCTAGAGTTTTTATCGCAAGATAATCTATGATCCTTTCTTTTACTTTTGCCAGACCATAATGATCCTCATCTAATATCCTCTTTGCTGCTTCTATATCGTTATTGTCTGTAGAAGCATCTTCCCAAGGAAGACTAAGTATCCAGTCTATGTAATTTCTAACAACGGCGCTCTCTGCACTCATTGGAGACATCATCTTTAGTTTTTTAAGTTCTTTTTCTGCTCTTTCTCTAGCTTCCGCAGACATTTTTTTATCTCTTATTTTGTTGGAAAGCTCAGTTACTTCGTCCAGTTCTTCTTCTGATCCAAGTTCTTTTTGTATCGCGTTTATCTGTTCATTCAGATAATATTCTTTTTGATTTTTCTCCATCTGTTGTTTAACACGACCCTTTATTCTCTTCTCAAGCTGTAGTATCTCCATCTCTTCCTGCATCAACGCAAGAAGTTCTTCCAGCCTCTTTGGTACAGACATGATGCCAAGTATTTTTTGTTTATCATCAAGTTTTAGAGAAAGATGGGCTGCTATTGTGTCGCTTAGTCTGCTGGCATCATTTATACCAGATATTGTCATAAGCATCTCTGGTGGTATCTTTTTATTAAGTCTTACATAGCGCTCGAATTGCCCTTTGACAGCTCTAACAAGAGCTTCTTCCTGGCTATGATCCGTATCTTCTATGTCATCGATTTCCTCAGCCTCTACAAGAAAATGATCCTCAGAAGGCAGAAATCTATTTATTTTAACTCTTTTTATTCCCTCTATTAGCACCTTAACTGTGCCATCAGGTAATCTTAGCAATTGAATTACATTACCTACTGTCCCTATTTCGAACATATCGTTAGGTGTTGGGCTGTTAACCTGAGAATCCTTTTGAGCAACTAAAATTATATCTAATCTTTTATTTATAGACTCTTCAAGTGACCTTATTGACTTATCTCTTCCAACAAAAAGTGGGACTACCATATATGGAAATACGACCATATCCCTAAGTGGTAACAGTGGTAGAACTTTGGTATTAGACATTAAAAATCCTCCTTATGCTATTTCTCTTTCTATGTTTTCTTTGTATATGATAACAGGTTTGCACCCCTTTTCAACAACATCAAGGTTTATCACGACCTTAGCTATATCTTTTTTTGACGGTATTTCATACATCGTATCAAGAAGGATCTTTTCTAAAATAGATCTTAATCCTCTTGCGCCATTACCTCTATCCATAGCTTTTTTTGCTATCAATCTAAGAGCTTCGTCCTCGAATACAAGTTCAACGCCCTCATATTCAAATATTTTCTTATACTGTTTAGTAATAGCATTCTTTGGTTTTACTAGTATTTCCATAAGAGTCTGTTCATCCAGTGGATCAACAACTGTAATTACAGGTATTCTACCTATGAACTCAGGTATCATGCCAAACTTCAGCAGGTCTTCTCCTTCTACATTTGAAAGATAATTAGTTTTCTTTCTGTCTTTTTCACTAATTATATTTGCGCCAAAGCCCATTACTTTGTTAGCTAATCTCTTTTCTATTATCTTTTCCAAGCCTACAAAAGCTCCTCCACAAATAAAAAGGATATTCTTTGTATCCATTTTTATGTATTCCTGTTGAGGATGTTTTCTGCCACCCTTTGGTGGAACACTTGCTTTTGTTCCTTCAAGTATCTTAAGTAGAGCTTGCTGTACGCCCTCTCCACTAACATCTCTTGTTATGGAAGGATTCTCACTCTTTCTACCTATTTTATCTATTTCATCTATGTATATTATTCCTTTCTGGGCCTTTTCTACGTCGTAATCTGCTGCCTGAAGAAGATTAAGAAGGATATTCTCTACATCCTCTCCAACATATCCAGCCTCTGTAAGAGAAGTCGCATCTGCAATAACAAATGGAACTTTAAGTATTCTTGCAAGTGTCTGGGCCAAAAATGTTTTACCACTACCTGTAGGTCCCAAAATAAGTATATTACTCTTTTGGATTTCTACATCAGACTCATCAACACTGCCAGGGGCAAAGATTCTTTTATAATGATTATGAACAGCTACAGCCAGAGTCTTTTTTGCATCATCCTGACCTATAACATAGTTATCCAAAACAGCTTTTATCTCTGATGGTTTTGGCATCTTGTTTATGCCATCAGACAGGTTCTCTTTCTTTATTTCTTCCTTAAGAATATCATTACATAACTCTACACATTCATCGCATATAAAGACTGCAGGTCCTGCAATCAATTTTCTTACATCCCTTTGGCTTTTTCCGCAAAAAGAACAGACAAGATTAGGAAAACCTACTGAACCACCACTATTCATAATAATTCACTCCTCTTGTTTATAACCTTATCAACTATCCCGTACTTAACAGCCTCTTCTGCAGACATGAAAAAATCTCTATCTGTATCTTTTTCTATAACGCTTAGTGTTTTACCTGTATTTTCTGCCAACATTTTATTCAGCTTTTCCCTTAGTTTTATTATTTCTTTTGCATGTATTTCCATGTCAGCAGCTTGTCCTGAAAAGCCTCCAAGAGGTTGATGTATCAAGATTCTAGAGTTAGGCATACTAAAGCGTTTACCTTTTTGTCCTCCAGCCAATAAAAAAGCGCCCATACTTGAGGCCTGTCCAACACAATACGTACACACATCTGATTTTATATACCTCATAGTGTCGTAAATAGCCATGCCAGCTGTAACAGATCCACCAGGTGAGTTTATATACATATGAATATCTTTTTCTGGTCCATCAGACTCCAAAAAAAGAAGCTGAGCAACTATAACATTTGCCACAGCATCATTTATCTCACTTCCTATAAAAATTATCCTGTCTATCAGAAGTCTTGAGTAAATGTCATACTGACGTTCTCCCCTTGGGGTTTGCTCTACAACATAAGGCATTGGTATAAAGGTCATCTTTTATTTCTCCTTCTTTTCTGTAATTTTAGCCTTTTCGTTTATATAGTCGAATGTTTTTCTTTCTATTATTGAATTACTTAATCCATACTCAAGATTCATTACACCATACTTTGTCTTAAGGTCAGCTACTGTCATTTTCATGGCTTGAGCAGCACCTTCCATCTCTTCATTAAGTTCTTCTGGTGTTGAGCTTATGTTCTCTTTTTTTGCTATAGCTTCCATTATGTAAGAAAGTCTAACATCATTTTCAGCAGCTTTTTTGAAGTCACCTTCGTGCTTATCTAGTATCTCTTTCATTTGTGCTTCTGGCAGATTTGGAGCCTGATAACCAAAAATGTTCCTTACAGCTCTTTCTCTTATTTCTGGAAGTTTTCTTTCTATTTCTACATTTGGGACATCAAATTTGTTGCTATCAAGAAGGTGTTCTATTATCTGAGTTCTTAAACTATTTTTTCTGACTTCTTCTTTTCTCTTTCTTAAATTTTCCTTTATGTTGTTAAGAAATTCGTCTTTAGAAGCGGCAAGCTTAGCCTCTTTTACAAGTTCTTCTGTAAGAACCGGAAGCACTCTGTCCATTATCTTATTGAGTTTTACAGTAAAGTGTACTTCTTTGCCTTTTAGTTCTTCTGAGTAATAATCATCGTTGTACTTAGATACTATGTTTTTTTCTTCTCCAGCCTTCATTCCTCTTATTCCCTTGCTAAGATCTTCTAACAAACCATTCTTGTCACCAATCTGGCAAACATAGGCTTTGATTGATAGGCTTTTCTGCTTTACACCGTCTATCTCTCCTTCGAAATCAACATCTATCCAGTCACCATCAACAACAGGTCTTGCTTCATCTAAGGTTTTCATTTCTGCCTTGCTGTCTAAAAAACTACCAACTATCTTATCCACTTCTTCTTCTGTTGGTTCTGTGGAAAGACCTTCTACTTTTATGTCTGTATAGTTTTTAGGTTCTACTTGTGGTCTTAGTTCTATTGTAGCCTCGTAGATAAAAGGCTCATTATCCTTTAGTACAACATCAGAAATATCTGGATGTCCTACAGGCTCTAAATTATGTTTTTTTATGGCATACTGATAAGATTCATTTATAAGATTTTCTGTTACATCATAACGAATATTATCCGCATACTGTTTTTCTATTACCGTTTTTGGCGCCTTTCCCTTTCTAAATCCTTTTATAACAGCTGTTTTACTGACCCTCTCCAAGGCCTTCTCAAATTCTTTCTGAACCATTGAATAAGGGACTTCCACAGTTATTTTTTTAGAAATGCTGCTTAAATCCTCTAGCTTTACATTAAGACTCTCCATGATGATAAAATCCTCCTGATATTTAATTAAAAGACATATGTTATTAGCATTGTTATTAACAATTGTCTATCACGCCCATAAATAGGCCATCCCCCTTTCTTCTTTAAGGACAATAGCTCAATATCATTAGCTTATTTGATTTGTAATTTTTACACATAAATCTTGACTATCCCCTACTAGTTATTGTACTTAAGCTAAGTTATGAGAATAATTAAAAACATATTAACAATTTACCTAATAGTTCTCTCTTATAATACGCTACATGCACAAGAAAAACATAACAGGACTAAAGAAGAATATCATCCCAACGGAAAAATAAAAGCAATCATAACATATGATAATAATGGTTTCTGGAATGGACCTTTGATTACTTACTATCCAAGTGGAGATATAGAAGCCATAAGATTTTATGCCCCACTAAATAGCAATTTAAAAGAAATAGAACATAGTCAGATTTTAACTCTTGAAGAAAAAATATACAAAAGCTATCTAGGAAGAGTTGGAATACATACTTACTACTATTCAAAACACATACTAAGAAAAATAGAACTTTATTCCTGTGGAAAACTACACGGCATCACAGTGGAGTTCCAGCCGTCAATGACTTTGTCATATTATAAGAATGGTATATACAAAGGTGCTAAAAAATTTGACGATGACGGACGTATAATAAGAGATGGAATGGAAATAAGTTCAACATATGAAACGCTGAAGTTATTAAACAGCTTGGTAGCTCAAACCCCTGAAGTTATTAATGAAAGCTACTTCTGGGATTACTTATATTATTCAAAAGTAACCGACGAACTTTTTACAGGACACTGGTATGATCTTAGTAATTTAGGCAGAATATTCGATAGACTAGATAAATCTACATATAAAAACCAAATGGATAGCGAACAAAAACAATTTTGGGAAAAGAAAAGATATGCATACAGATCTTTGCTAATACAACAAATATATAAGCCAATATATAATACTGATCTTTTATATATTTTCCCTCAATATGAAGGAAACTTCCTGTTTAGAGAAGTATTGCTCATGGCA
>JBAXWW010000073.1:0-7719 GCA_037128215.1 bacterium
AACTTTATAGCCTTTGTGTTCTGCATAATCCCTACAACGTTTTTCTTGTCCCTCTAGTCCGTGTCCCTCTGTAACTTGTCTTTCAGAAGAAACCCTACAATAAATTACACAGCATTGCATCCCTGCTTTGTTCCTTTCATGGTTTGCCTTAAACTGTTTTTGCTTCATTTTTAGCAACCTCTTTCGCAAATAGAGTATCAATAATTAAGGATGACATCAACATTACTTGCTTGATCAGTTCAAGTTTTTCACTTTTGGTGAGAGTTAAGCCGTCAAGATAGGTTAAATACTTTTCAAGTTCAAACAAAGACACCCCGACGTATCCAGTCTTGGTTTCTTCGTATTTTTAGTTTATTGGTTTATTGGTTTCGGACACTATTAAAAAATTAGTTAAGCCCAATATATATTAGAGTTACTAGTATTCAAGTATTATTTTTAGATGTTTTAACTTTGTTATATCTATTAAACTTTTTATCGGCCTCTTTAACGGCGTTATTAATGTAGTTTTTCAATTTATCGGTAAAGCCAGCACTATCGTAAAGCCTTTTCAAACCTTTGTCTGTGGCACTTTCGGGGTGCTTTGATATTTGTTTAGTTAAATTGTAACAATAATTACCAACCCAAGCACCATTAATTTTGGATATATCTTCTAATGTATATTTTTGAGCCTCTAATCCTTTAAGGTAGCCTTCTACACAGCTATTCCAAAATACAGTAACAGTGTCGGAGTTCATATATCCGACCGCTTTAAGCCTTTTCCAATGTGTTCCGCTGTCATCTGGAAAAGCGTTTCCAATAAAAAGAAAAAATATAAAAACTGTTATAAACTTTCTCATTCTATTTTTCTTTGTTTTCTCGTATTTGGTATTCTATTTGCGACGACGAAGCCTTGATAATTTCTATCGTGTAGTTCTCAATAGTTAAAGTTGGTTCTTCCTTGTAATTATGCACAAAAGCATTTCCTTGCATTACAGAACTTTCGTTTGGGATGGCATTGATGTTAACGTTTATAGAATTATCATTTTGGGGCATTAGAGGTTTATATCTAGTCATCGTTGTTTCAGTAGAACTCACACTGTTATCAAACAGCGATAGTATAATTTGCCCATCCTTGTTCATTCCTCTATACCTTAATTCAACGTAACCAGCATTTACTTTACCTCCGTATATGTCGGCATTGCCGAAGGCATTTGCTAAATCACGTTTTTTGTTTATTTTAAGCATAACCCCACCATTAAGGGTTGAAAGTTTCTTGTTTGTGTCTTGATCGAGGGAACTGTGCGTTCTAATCGTTGAACATCCCGACAAGACTGACAGACCAATAACCGCAGATATAAATATTTTATTCATAATGTATCCTCCATAACAGACCAATACCATAGGCGCATATATGTGTCTATTTCTGATTGGCTTGAACGTTTATGCTAGACCTATATGCAGAGGTTATTAAAACGACAGATTGAGGCTCAAATCATTAAAAAATATGGTAGTAAGCGTAACTGGCTCAATCGTAATGACGTCCATTCTCAGCGATTTTATAACTTCTGAAAGGGGGAATACAATCCGACCATAATGACACTTTCTAGTTGGCTGAAAACACTGGATTTAGGATTAACGGCTACTGAAATCAAAAAAAACCATAAATAAAGTTATTTTTTAAGAGTGTTCTTTAAGATCTCAATAGCCTCTGGCAGTAAATTATTAATTTCTTCGTCGGACAGTCTTTTAACGTTCCAATTAGTGTCCAGCTTGTCTGTAAATAGGGTAAGGTGCTTGCCAAGTAATTCAAACGCCCTTAACCTAACACCTTCGTTCTTTGCAGTTTTGGCGAGAGTGTTTAGACCATTTAAAACATATTCAACTGTGATTTCTGTTTTATCTTCAATTTTTTTAATACGTTTTTCTATTTCGCTTTGAATGTTAGGTTTTGTCAATAATTCACAGCCTATCGCCCTTGCTGTTTTTTCTGAATATTCAGCTTTGATAGCGGCGTCAGTGGCGTTTAATGATATTAAATAGTTATCAATAAATCGTTTTTGTTTTGGTGTAAGTTGTTTTGTATTATTAGCTTTCATACCAGTAGTTCCATTAACACCTTGTGATAACTTCACGGCTCCAAACTACCTTGTAATAGGAGTTTTTAGCCACTTTACCCTATCCCAACGTAAGAAACACACGGATACACCGTTTCCAGCTCTCTCGCCCAGTCCATAATGGTTTGATAGAGTTGGTTCCAATTAGCAGACAGCTTGTCCACCATGTCTGCTTGTATTTTTTCCGTTTTACTTTGTCAGACTCCCTAGCAAATTCTCAACGTAGGTTTCAACTACGTTTGCGGTTTGCTCGGTTGTCTTTCTTGTAAAACGAAAAAAATCATGCGCACACTTCTCGTAATTTGGTTTCGGTAGTACACAAATCAATGAATATCGTGCATCCATCTTTTGATCGGTTTTGAAAGTAGTAATAGTAGCATCGCCGCACTTAGGGATGTTATTACTGGCAACATAAAAAAAGTTCTGTGGTCTACGAGATCGTAAAGTCCTGCATACCATCCACTAACAAGGCCAGCCATAAAATTAGAAGCGAACCAAGTCCCCATGAGCAATGATGTGAACCTTGCTGGAGATAGTTTTGTCGCCAAAGAAAAACCTACTGGAGATAAGCAGAGCTCTCCAATGGTCTGAACAAAGTATGAGCCTATTAACCAGAACATACTTACAGGACCATCTTTTTCATATATTGAAGCTAATACCATTATAAAAAAACCTACTGCCATTAATGTTAGACCAATTATGAATTTGCTGACGGTGGATGGCTCTATATTTTTCTTAGCTAGTCTAATCCATATTGATGCAAAGACCGGTGCTAAAAAGATTACACAAACAGGGTTTAGCATTTGGAACCAACTGGTTGGTATCTGCCACTTAAGTAGATAAATATATCTGATGGTAGATCTGTCTGCGAATAAAGTAAGCGAGCTACCTCCCTGTATGGAGGCCGCCCAAAAGAACATAGTAAAGAAAGCCATGATGAACATTACAGCGATCTTTTGCTTTTCCTCTTTTGTAAGAGCTTGATGGATTATCTTTGTTCCATCACTGTGTTTTGTTGTAGAGTGAAAAATAGATTTGAGAAGTAACTTTTTGTTGAAGGATAGGTAATGTATGATGCCTATCAAGATCAGGAATGAAGAAGATAAAAAACCCCAACCCCAACCAACTCGTTCTCCAAGCGTTCCACATAATAGCGGCGCTAAAAAACCTCCAGGATTAATTCCCATATAGAATATTGTGTAGGCACTATCCCTGCGAGTATCTTTTTTATCGTACATGCTGCCGACTACTGTATATAGATTAGATCTAAAAAAACCACCACCTAGAGTCATTATTATTAGCGATAGATAGAACAGCCACTCAAACTTATTAGCTATGAGCGACGGATCCATAAAACCGACAAATGAAAGTAGAATGTGTCCAAATAGCAGAACAAAACTGCCAAAGACTATAGCTCTATTCTGTCCCCAAAACTTATCAGCAACGTAACCACCCAAGAGTGGCGTTAAAAATACTAGACTTGTATAGTAACCAAATATGTTGCCAGCTTTATGTGCACTGAACATTAATGCCTTTATCATGAAGAGCATTAACAGTGCTCGAACACCATGATAGGCAAGTCGTTCCCACATCGCTACTGAGAAACATAAATTAAGACCTTTTGGGTGTTCTTTTGTTAACATTATTACCTCAATATTCCTATCTTAACTCCCTGCACAGGAAATGCAAGGATACAAGGTTTTCAGCTCTCTTGCTCAATTAATAATGCTTTGATAGAGTTGGTTTCAAGATGTTCAATCGGCAAATGGACACAACTATTTTTTGCTTCGTTCTGTCGTTAGTTTTTGCTTAGCCTTTCAAATATTTTGGCGATGCCTTCTTTGTCGCCATCAGATAAAAATTAATTATGTCGATATTAAGTAACACCTGCCACTTCTGGTAACTTGTTAACATTCTGTTTTATTGTTTGACCTTTAAAAGTCCTCAGAACAGGTATAAAGGCTCTTTCCTTGTTTCTATCTCTCTTCAACATTAGTAGAATATTCACTGTTTTAGCTTTTCTTTGTAGCTTCATTCATATTTTTTAAATATTTTTTATTGTTATCAAAGTATTAAAATAAGAGGAGGTTTCTGTGATTAAGTTAAAAAGAAATAATAGTCTTAGTCTTTTATTCCTTGTTTTGTTAGTTTTAGGTTTTTTATCATCATGTGAGTTTATCAGGCAGGATGGTGGTAGTGGTAATGGTAATGAAAGTAAGAGTAGCTCCAAAGAGGTCGTGTCTTTTTCTATAGGTGATAGAGTGGGGCTATTGAGTGGCTCAGATATAACTGTTACAATGCCTTTTGGCTCTGATGTAACAAGTTTAACACCAACCATAGTCATTTCACCAGAAGCTAGTATAAGTCCTACAAGTGGTGTAGCTCAGGATTTTACAAGCCCAAAAATTTATACTGTTACAGCGGAAGACCTTTCAAAAAAGGATTATACAGTTACGGTAAATTTGGCAGCTTCTGATGCAAAAGACATTACTTCTTTTTCTTTCTCTGAAGGTACAGGCGTAATAACTGGGACAGAAATAGAGGTTACTGTCCCTTATGGAACTGTTTTAACATCTTTAACCCCTGTGATAGCAATTACTGGTACTAGTGTTAGTCCTGCAAGTGGTGTAGCTCAAAATTTTACAAGTCCAGTAACTTATACCGTAACGGCCGCTGATAATACAACAAAGGATTATTTGGTTACGGTAACACCTGCTTTGCCAAGTGACGATGCGACATTATCTCTGTCATCAACCGTTAAGGGCCAAGTTTTGTTAGGACTAGGAACACCTAGCGCGGTCCTTGGTAGTGCACTTTCTGGGACAGTAACGATAACATCAGAAAAAGCAGCAGACACATCAAATGCTGGTAATTTTATAACAGTGTTTAATAAGAGTAATGTTGGTTCCGTTGTAAAGGTTGTTAAGTATTCAGATGGAGCGTCAACTTCCACCTTTGAAACCGATACAGCTTACGCAAACCAGTCGATCACAACTCTAGATTTCTTTATTATAAGGGTAACGGCGCAAGACACTAGTACTGTTCTTTACTACAAGATCGTTGTAACAGTAACTCCACCTCATGTGTATGTCCTTAGAGAAACAGGTCCTGCTGGTGGTCTGATCTTTTATGATAAAGGTTCATATTCAAATGGTTGGAGATATTTAGAGGCTGCTCCTCTATCTACGCAATGGACTGGAAAAGCTTGGCGCTCGTTACTACCAAATTCAAATCCAAATGATACCTTAATTGGAACAAGTCTTGGAGTTGGTACAGGACAGGCTAATACAACTGCTATAGTCATTGCTCTAAATTCAGTGCCAGAAGTAGGTGGGGCAGCACAGCTTTGTGATGATCTAGTACTAGGTAGCTACAGTGATTGGTTTTTACCGTCTAAAGATGAATTACACCTTATATATACAAACCTTGTCTTATTCTCTGTTGGAGGTTTTGATACTGGCGCGAACAGCTATTGGAGTTCTTCGGAGGACACAGTTGGCCTAGGTGCACCAATGAATATTCCAGCTGGTCGTCGTGCTTGGCGCGAATATTTTCAAACTGGTCTGCGGAGTGAAAGTCCTAAAGCAAGTACTATGTATGTCCGTGCGATAAGGGCTTTTTAATACACCTAGTTTAATTTCATAATGGTTTGATAGAGTTGATTCCAATTGGTACACAGCTTGTCCACCAACTTGCTTCGTCTTTTTCCTTTATGCTTCGTCAGACTTCAGCTCGGCTCCTGCGGCGTATATAAACATACGCCGCAGGAGCCGAGCCTCATCTTCCTTGCCTAAAGAAAAAATACTCGCAAGTTGGTTTCGGCAAGAGCATTAACAGTGCTCGAACACCATGCTTTCTGCATAGGAAATGCAAGGATACAATGTTTTCAGCTCTCTTGCTCAATCCATAATGCTTTGATAAAGTCGGCTCAAATGAATATAAAAAACAAATGCCTTCCTGTATTGTTTATCGGTCATGGTAATCCAATGAACGCTATTCAGCAAAATAGGTTCACAAAGAAACTTACAGAGCTTGGTAGCATTATTCCAACGCCAAAATCAATTCTTTGCATTTCTGCTCACTGGACTACCACAGGCACGATGTTAACACATATGCAAAATCCCAAGACCATACATGACTTTTATGGATTTCCTAAAAAACTATTTGATGTGCAGTATCCAGCTCCAGGCAATCCATCTTTAGCTGAGTTAATTAAAACTAGTATAAAAGGAACAAAAATTAAACTGGATGATGAAGAGTGGGGCTTAGACCATGGAACCTGGTCAGTGCTCACACATATATATCCGATGGCAGCTATTCCAGTTGTACAGATGAGCCTGGATATGACTAAATCGTCAGAGTATCACTTTAAGCTTGGACAAGAACTTAATGCTTTAAGAGCTGAAGGTGTCCTAATAATTGGAAGTGGCAACATTGTCCACAATTTAAGCGAGATGGATTCTCATCCAGTAGGCAAAGCATATGACTGGGCTATAGAATTTGATGAATGGGTTAAACAGCAAATTACGACTAGGGATTATTCTCTTCTAATAAATCAGGCGACAAAAACAAAGAGTGGTAAACTCAGTATTCCTACATGGGAGCATTGGTATCCACTTCTATATATACTTGGATCATCAGATCCGACTGATAAGCTGTGTTTTGAATATGAAGGTATTGATCATGGATCTATCTCTATGCGTTGTCTTAGTTTTGGGCTCTAAAAAATTGTTTGTTATTGTTTTTAAAGAACTATCTAAAGTATCGTAGAGAACAAATCAGATTATCCGTTTAGAATAATTCTATCAAAAAAATCAATGTTTTCAATGATTACTGCTATTGCTAAACTTTTCTTTAAAAAACTTGCACGAATGTTAATAGTTTAGTATATAAACTATTAATGATATAAATTAATTTTGTGGAGATTATTATGAAAATACAAGTTCCTCGCTATGTATTAGTTGTTGCATCTTTGTTAGTTTTTACGACAGCCCTTTTAGGTTACTTACATTCTAAGAACTGGCTGTTTGTTACCATGTTTGTTGGCTTAAATTTGTTTCAATATTCATTTACAAAATTTTGCCCAATGGTTTGCATCTTCAAAGGTAAAAAAGATTAAAAGAGAGGTTTATTATTTATGAAGTATTTTTTCTTACTATTTACAATATTTTTTTCTTTTTATTCAACAAGCATAAAAGCGGAGGCTTTAACACTAAAGCAGATAGTAAATACAGCGATGCTTAGTTCACCTGTTATAAGGAACATACAAGGTAACATCGAAGTGGCTGAAGAAGCAGAAAAACTTGTCTCAAGCTATCATTATCCAGTTATCAACTTTACACAGAGTCTAATGAGGTCAGATAATCCTGTTAACGTCTTTGCGTTTAAACTTGGTCAAGAACAATTCACTATGAATGACTTTGATATTAATGCGCTTAATAATCCCAATCCTCGTACTAATAATCAATCATCTTTTACTTTGTTTCTACCGATTTATGCAGGTGGAGAAATATCAAGAAAGCATAGTGCTGTATCAAAACAGTTGGAATCAGCAGAGTATCAAAAAGCTTGGGCCAAGAAGATCGTAAGAAGGAATATTTATACCCTGTATTACGCGATAGTTAAT